>CALFPI010000700.1 GCA_937919035.1 uncultured Gemmatimonadaceae bacterium | reverse complement strand
ACCACAACCCGCAAGGCAAAGGGTTGCAGCAACTCGATCAAGGCCCGCCCCACCATGCCGGCGCCGATGATACCCACGGTGGCGCCGAAATTGCCGCTGCCGCGGAAGGCGTCACGGCGCGCCTCAGGTCCGGTGAAATTATTGACATTGCGCCAGTAGCCTTTGCACGACAACAGCACCTGAGCCAGGCTGAACTCGGCGACGGGCACGGCATTGGCCGCCCAGCTGCTGACAACCCGGATGCCCGCATCCAGCAGGGCCGGCGCAAAGGAGCGCACCGAGCCGGCGGCGTAGAACAGGATTTTCAGGTCGGGGAGGCAGGCCAGTTCGGCTGCACCCAACGGCGGCAGGGCCCACGTAGAGAACACCGCTTCGACGCCGCGCAGTTCCGTGGCGCGGCCACGCAACTCTGCACCCGTGATGATCCCGGGCAGCAGGTCCGTCAATTCCTCCAGTCGCTCCCAGCGGCCCATGCCATAGACCTGGCGACAGCGTGCTGGATTGTCGTTGAGCACCGCCGCTCTGCATCGGTTGGCCATGTGGTCCTGCTCCGTCGTGAGTTCCGCTATTGCCCCTGCGCCTCGAAGGGGATGGGCTGGACGTGTTTCCTTGTTGCCGTTGCGGCGGCTATCTTTCCACCATGAGGCACTTCCGCTCCAAGATCGACTTCATTCCTGTGCTACTGCTCGTGCTGGCCGTATTCCTGCTCGATACGGCCGCCATGGGTTTTGCTATTCCCGCAATGGCCAACGTCGCCAATCTTGCGCCCTTTGCCCTGTTCCTGATCGCCACATTCGTGCCGGTGCTGCTGGTGCTGGCGCTGTATCCCGTGCGCTACCATATGTCCGGTCGGGAACTGGTTGTGTGCAGCGGACTGCTGCGCTGGACGATCCCCCTCGCCGATCTGCACCGCGCGTGTCTTGCCCGTGATCTGCGCCCGGCACCAGCTTTGTCAATGGACCGGATTCGCCTCGACTACCAGTCAGGTGCACGTGTGCGTTCGTTGTACGTGTCTCCCGTCGACCCGCTGGCGTTTCTTGCGGCCCTCGTGGAACGAGACAAAGGGCTTGGTGAAGCGGACGGCGACGTCGTCCGGCACTCCGGCCCGATCCTCTGGTTCGACAATGCCGCCGCCCGAGTTTCCTGAGTCTGGTATGCTGAAAATCTGGTAAACGGTTCAGTTGCCATAGAGCGGCTTGCGATCGCGGGCATCCCGCATCTGGAAGTATTCACGATAGACGCTGGCGATGTCATCCCCCAGTCGACCACCCCCCAGATAGCCGAACTCCGGCATGTCATCGTACGTAGCGTGCACCAGTTCGCCGGACTGTGGATCACGGTAGATCAGCATGGAGTACTCGGGCTGGATACTGTTGACTGCCGTGAGCACCGCACAGAAGTCGGCCTCGTTGGGCCCGGCATTGGGGGTCTGACCGAAGACGAGATATCCCGGATGCAGCCGACGGTCCTTCAGGTGTGTGCCCAGTGCCGCCCCGTAGAGCGGCAGGATCACCCGGCCCCGGCGGTTCAATTCGCGGAACAAGCGGTTCAGTGGACCTTGCCCCTCCTCGGGCGTCGGCGACAATCCCCATGATGTCGCCGTGCGTCGGGAGACACCGGCCCGTGCGACCAGATCCTGTGCGACCAGAGCCCGGGCGAGCAGGTCCGTCTCCTGCATCCCTGCAGGCAGGGCGCGATCATCACGGGCGAGGCTGTCGAGATACGACAGATACAGCAGATCCTGGCGTACCGAAGCCGGGGCTTCCGGGAAGGCCACCATGCGGTCTGTGCCGGGTGTCATCGTTATCTGCAGCAGTCCCCACAACAGACCCAGCCCCGTCAACGTCAGCAGAACTGCCAGCAACACAAGCCGCTGCTGGCGCCGACGGCGAAGCACCCGCAGGCGTTTCTGTGCTGGTTTTCGAACGGGTGCTTTCCTGCGCTTCTTCTTCCTGGCCTCAACCATGCCGCGTCAGTCCCAGGATGGTGCCAGTTCGCCCCGGGCGAAACGCGCCATCTTGTCAAAGAGATCGCCGAAGATCTGGTTGCGACGCACCCCGTGGGCGATGCGGATCGGGTGCCGCGAGACATCGACGGACCACGTGACCTGATCGGTCAGGATCGGACTGGGCACGATGTTGGATGGCACCCATGCCGCATCGATCAGCCATCCAGTGGCAGATATATCCCAGATCTCCTTCGACCAGGCGAAATGATCTTTGCCGTAACTCTGACAGATATCAAACAGGTACTGACCGATATCGCCCTGGGGCTGCACGTATTGCGCCAGTTCCGCTAGTGTCGTCAACAGGTGCGAAGCAACCGTAGCGCACGGAATCTGCACCAAAGGAACACCGGAATCGAAGACGACCTGGGCGGCGGGCACGTCCTGCTTCAGGTTGAATTCGCGCGCGCTGGGCCAGTAGGTCGGCTGCCCGCCCAGCCAGACGACGACGATGCGTTCGACGATCGTGGGATCCAGCAGGATGGCGGAAGCGACATTCGTGATCGCACCGATGGCGGCGACGTACAACGGCGTGTCGCCGGTTTTCGACAGCTCGATGAGATGGTACGCGGCATCACTTGCTACAGCCGTGGAGCGCGACGGCAGATACCGATCAGCACCGCGGAGCACGCGGGAGTGATCGGTCACACCCAGTCGCGTCAACAGACGCAGGATCTCGTCATAGCTCCGGGCCATGCCGTCGGCGGGTCCAGCGCTCCTGTCGTTGTGAAATGGGGCGGCATGGATCGCCTCGAGGCGGATGCGCTGCGGCGACAGCAGCGCGTGCACCACAGCGAACTGATCATCCACTTCGTTGTACGTATCCGTGTCGAGCACGACGCGGAGTTGACCAGCATTCGGTGCCAGCCGCTCACGGATGAGGTCCTCCGGCATATTTGTCATGAGTTGGCTCCTGAGATGATGGCCGCATCGATGGCGGCGAGCAGTTCATCAGGACGCAGAGGTTTGGCCACATATCCATCCATGCCTGCCGCAAGAAAGCGTTCCCGGTCCCCCTTCATGGCGTGTGCAGTGAGGGCGATGATAGGCACATGGCCACCCACCGCAGCCTCGCGTGCGCGGATGGCCCCGGTGGCCGCCAGGCCATCCATCTCGGGCATCTGCACGTCCATGAGAATCACATCGTAGGTACCCGTCGCGGCCGCCTCGACCGCCTTGCGGCCATTGTCCACGTCGTCCACGGTGTAGCCCCACTGCTTGAGGCGCGCCAGGGCAATGCGCCGATTGAGAATATTGTCCTCCGCCAGTAGAGCGTGACGTGCCACCGCCACAGTCGCAGCCCCATTCTCTGTTGCCGTCTCCGGTGCGGGCGGCGGCGTGGGTGTTGCCGCTGCGGTCTCCGCGCCGAGAGCCCGCGCGAGCATGACGCGCAGTTGTTGCTGTTTGACCGGTTTGGACAGAAACAGCCCGATACCGAGCTCCTGACAGCGCCTGTTCACCTCACTTCGATCTGTCGCGGCGAGCATCATGATCGTCGTCGGTGAAAGCCACGCCTCCTGCTGCACGTGCTCGGCGACAGCAAAGCCATCCATGCCGGGCATCATGACATCGAGCAGTACCAGCTGTATGGCGTGGTCACTACTATGGGCCTCGCGCAGGGCGGCAAGAGCCTGTTGGCCACTGTCGGCCTGCGTGACGATCAGACCCCATCGGGTGAGCAACTTGTCGAGGATCAGGCGACTGGTTGCGTTGTCGTCGACGACAAGAGCTCTGACGCCGTGGAGAATCTGGTCCTGCGATGTTGCTTCCGGGGACGTGCAACCCAGCGTCACGGTAAAGTGAAACGTCGCCCCCTTGCCCAGCCCGCTTTCAAGCCAGATACGGCCCCCCATCAACTCTACGAGGGGACGGGAGATCGACAGGCCCAGACCTGTACCACCGAACTGGCGGGAGATGGAACCATCCGCTTGTGTAAAGGCCGAGAATATCTCGTCCTGCTTGTCTTCGGCAATACCGACGCCGGTATCCCGAACAGAGAACCGCAGCGTGCACTGATCGTCCACCACAGATTCGCAACCCACGTGCACGGCCACCTCGCCCTCGGCGGTGAACTTGAGCGCATTGGAGACAAGGTTGACGGCGACCTGTCGGATACGTGTCGGGTCACCGATGAGGTCGGTGGGGACGTCGCCATCGACGTCGCAGGTGATCTCCAGTCCCTTCTGGTGCGCCCGCAGCGCGAATGTGTCCATGGTGCCGTCGAGCAGCTGAGACAGGTCAAAGGGTGTCGCTTCGATATCAAGCTTGCCTGCCTCGATCTTGGAGAAATCGAGAATGTCATTGAGCAGATTCAACAGCGCCTCCGCCGACGAACCGACCGACATGAGATGCTCCCGTTGCTCTTCGGCAAGCTCCGTGTCGAGTACCAGCTCTGTCAGACCGATAATGGCATTCATCGGTGTGCGGATCTCGTGTGACATATTGGCGAGAAACTGGCTCTTGGACCGGTCCGCCTGCTGCGCAGTGTCGCGCGCGTCGCGAATCTCGTCCATCATATGCTGGCGTTCGAGCACCGTACTCACCCACTGCCCCATGAGTTGTACATAGTCGACGTCGGTCTGGCGGAACACGGCATGCGCCTTGCGACTGCAGAAGCTGAGCGAGCCGGAAAGACGCCCGTCCACGACAATCGGTATACCGATATAGGCCTCGAAGCCAACCTCGGAGTAGCACTTGTGCGTGGTTGACTCGATGGAAGTGGCGGCCGCTGCCATCACGACCGGGGCGGACACCGTCGTCATCTCGTCACAGAATGTGTCACGCAGATCAAATGCATGGTCTGCCGGGATGAGTTGGCCAGGATCATACGTGGCGAGAGCCCGGCAGGTGTCGCCATCAACACAGCTGATCACACCGACTTCCATACCCAGAATGCGGCAGCCCAGCGTCAGCGTCTCCTGCAGTTGTTCGTCGGTAGACGACCCCGTTCCAGCAGCGACAGCATGGAGCGAACGGATACGTTGTTCCTGTTCGGCGGCGTCCGCTTCGGCCTGGCGCCGAACCATGATCTCGTGCTGCAGGCCGCCGATTTCGTGTGAACGAAGCTCCGCCTCGACCATGTTGGCCAGGTCACGCAGGAGCTGTTGCTGCTCCGCATCAAAATGGCGCGGTTTGGTATCGAGCGCGCAAAGTGTGCCAATCGGCTGACCGTCTGTTGTGTGCACCGGTCCTCCGGCGTAGAACCGGATCCCGGGGGCGTTGACGACGAGGGGGTTGTCGGCAAATCGAGGATCTGCAAGCGCATCATCTACGATGAAGAGACTGTCACCACCGTAGATGGCATGGCCGCAGAAGGAGATGTCGCGTCCGGTCTCGCAGACATCGAGGCCCTGAATCGATTTGAACCATTGGCGGTCTTCGTCGATGAGGCTCACGGCAACGATAGGCACCCCCAGCAGCTTGGCGGCGATCCGGGTGATACGATCGAAGCGCTCATCGGCACCGGTGTCGAGAATGTCGAGTTGGCGCAACGACTCGAGTCGCAGACCGTCATCGTCAGGTATGGGTGCAACCAGCATTGCGATCTCCGGGCGGGAGGTAAGAAGCCGTCCCGGAATCTACGTCACCGGTCACGCGGACGCCTATATGCCATCCGCCAGGATCGACCATCGACCATCCTCGTCTTCCACAAGATGGTAGCGCAACTTCGCCGTATCCTGCTCGATACGTGTCACCTCTTCGCCGAGGCGCAACTCGCCGCCGGCAAAGATGGGACCACTGACACTGAGAGATGCCCCCCGCGAACGCTCCCGTTGCATAGCCGCAACTTCGGCGAGACGATCGCGAAGCTCCCGACGCAACAGCCCGTATTCGACGATTTCCTTGAGCCGTTCCAGGACCTCCGGCCGTTTGTCGGGCTGTGCCTTTTTCACCAGGCGGCTCAGCCGTGCCGCATCCAGTTGCCTGACACCCAGATGCTCGAGGATCGCTGACTGCCGCTCCTCGCACGTACGCAGCTTGCCGCGCAGGCTCTCCGCCTCGGCGACGCCGACGGGTGAGATGCCGACGACGATACGCATTCTTGGATTGGACGGCGATCCGAGGGAAGGTGTCTCGATGTTGCCGCCGGCCCAGATGAGCCCGCCCACGATCGCCCGGCCCCCACCATCCCCCTTGCCCACAACAACGATCGAACCTACAGCACGCACCGAGGCCTCGAACAGATACGAAGCGACCTCGACATCTCCCCCTGCCTGCACGCTGGCCTGTTGCAGAAACTTGACCTGCACCGAGCCTCCCGCCTGCAGGCGGGTGCCAGAACCGATGGCCCCACCACTGAGTACGATGTCGTGGCCAGCGTGGATCTCCGCCCCTGGCTCGACACTGCCCTCGATCGTCACCGAACCGGTCGCGCGCACCCGGAACAGGGGCTTCACCGAGCCCTTGATGATGACGTCACCACTGAAGTCGATGTGGCCCGTTGTATAGTCCACATCCCCTTCGATCTCGGACACCGCGTACAAGCCGAGACGCAGGCGTTTCGTCAGCTTGCCACGCTTGCGCCGTTCCTCTTCGGTTGATGAGACCCCGCCCTCGACAAGGGCGTAATAGGCAACGACATCGTCATCTTCGCCGCGCGCTTCGACGCGGCTGTCGGGCACGACCTCATATTCGACCAGATCCGGTGCAGGGATCTCGACGCCCAGGGCATTTCGACCGGGAGCACCGGGGCTGACCGGATACAGACGTCCCAGCAGATCGCCGGGTTGCACGACGGCAATCAGGCGGCGATCACGAAGATCGATGGAGCCATCCTCGAGGATGCGCCCCGCACGGCCGCCGACTTCAACGGCCCACTCAAAGCGACCATCGACACCGGCTTGCGGCTCCACCCCTTCGGCCAGTGGAATGATGTCACCTTGGCGTTCACCGGCTTCAAGCTGTTGGCGCAAGTCGGGCCAGTTCGCCAGATCCAGCCCACCGAAACGGCCGTCGCCGGCGACCAGTTCGGTCAGTTCCTCGAGGGTCGGCAGACACGGGACACCGACGCCTGACATATGCAGGAGGCAGATCCTGAGTCGATCGGCCGCCATCCAGACAGGTGACACGACACTGACCTGATCGGAACCATACACGGCCAGCCAACCACAACAAGTGGCGTGCATCTCGAGCCCATTTTTATCGATATCTACATTGGCCCCCGCCGACAGTTCCACGTCGACGCCATCCGTAGCCTTCAGTTCTTCGCCACGGATGTCACTTCCCGGTTCCCCCTCGGTGCCGGGTGTTCGGCGCGCCAGGGTGTCCCCCTGATGGACCGCCCGCAGCACGCGCCCGACGCTGGCCAACTCCGTCAGGGCCGCCTGCAGGGCGTCGACGTCCGCCGCCTTCAGCGCCGCCTGAAGCTCATTCCATCGAACCAGATCCTCTTGTGGTATGACGTGCTCGATGGCACCATCGCTGCCGTGTGTCGGCTTCGCACCTGCAGCGATCCGCACCAGACGGGGCACGGAGTCGCCGCTGTCGAGGCGGGCGCGCAGCGCCTCAACTGCGTTATCGTCAACGCCGAACTCGATCCAGCGAGACTCCACCAGATCGGCGACCTCCGCCGCCGTCGGCGCCGGCATGGTCGCCGCATCCATGCAGACGAAGTACGCATCCATGGCATCGGAGGTGATAAACAGTGGCAAGACGATGGCCGGCAGCCCGCCCAGTATGCCGGCGTAGCCATAGGAGCTTGCCACGACACTGCGACCATCTTCGGCAAGGACCGTATTCTCGCCATAGGGCAGGTCCGGCAGTTCATCGAATTCCGGCTCGACGGATTCGCCGAACACATCCATCCCCGCATCGAAAATCGCAGGCTCGATGTCGAGCAGGACGTCGCCCCGGTGAACGACATGAACAGCCCCTTTCCATTCTTCAACAACTTCCAGAGAGGGCCCCACGAGGGCCTCTTGCAGGGACTCGAGGACGGGCGGATCGAGACGGCGCAATGCCTCAGGCAGGTGGTGACGCAGACCCGGCGGCTGATGGATGACAGGCGCTGTGCCACGCGCGGCAACCACATCGTACTGGGCCTCGCCATTGTCGGCTCGTTGCAGCGCAGTTGCCAGTCCCTTTGCATCGATGCCGATCGTGACCTTCTGTCGATGCAGTTCACCCATGACCTGCTCGATGCTGTCATCCGGCCCCAGACGGCCAATGGTTACCAGCATATGGTCGGGGGAAACCACAACGTCCAGCGGGGTTCCCGACAGTTGTGAATCCAGATCACGGAAGACATGTGCGTTGTCCTCTCGTTGACGGCTCCCGCGTCGCCCCGCCCGCCGTCGCGGTCGGTCCTCTTCTTCAGGAGTATCTGCCGACGTCAACTCGCCCAGCAGATCGTCTGGTGACCACTCGCTGTCCTCGGCGACTCCCTCGTCTGCCAGCAGATCTTTCAGTGCGTCCAGACCGTCATCCGCCTCATCACCCGTCTCGTCCATCGGGTCATCATTCGACTCTTGATCCAGGTCCTTGTCAGCCATGACCTCAGCTCTCCTGTACCTGGACGCTGATCTTGCCGTCCTCTTCCACGAGACAGAAACGCCGGCCATGCGTCTCTTCCGCGATCCTCAGCGTGTGTTCCCCCAGGCGCAACTCAGGTCCCGGGAAGGTGGTCCCCGTAACGACGAGGGTGACGCCGCGGGCGTTCTCACGCTGCTCCTCGGCAATGACAGCCAGACGCTCGCGAGCGTGGGTCAAAGTTTCACCAAGGCGTGTCAAACGCTGCACACGAGTGACATGTGCCGCCCGTTCGGCGGCATCCTTCGTCCCCTTCAACAGCACTTTGATGGCGCCTACGGAAAAGCGCGCCAGGCCCAGTTCGGCCAGCAGCTGTTGTTGCTGCTCCTCGACCTTGCGCATGCCCGCCCGCAGTCGGCCGGCCTCATCGACGCGATGCGGGTCGACACCAAGAATGAGACGAATGCGAGGGTTGGATGGTGACCCCAGAGAAGGTGTCTCGCAGCCACCGGCGGCCCACACGACCCCACCCACCAGAGCTCTGCCGCTACCTTCGCCCATGCCGGCAACGGTCAGTTTTCCACCGATGCGCAGGGCAGCCTCGAAGACGTAGGCCCCAATCTCGACATCGCCCGCCGCCTCCACCTTGCACCCCTGCAGAAACTTTGCCATCACCTTGCCACCCGCCTCAAGACGGGTTTCGTCACCGACCACACCACCTGCTATGAGGATGTCACCCCCCGACTGGACACGCGCCCCCGATTCGACATTGCCGCCAATGGTCACAGCACCGCTGGCACGCACCTCGAACAGTGCCTTCACCGAGCCATCGATGATGACTTCACCGTCGAAATCGACATGCCCCGTGGTGTAATCGACATCCCCTTCGACGCGCGACACCTTCGTCATTGAGATGCGCAACTTGCGCGGATCCCCCTTGTCGTTCTGCTCCTGGGCAATGCCGCCAGCAACTTCGGCGTACAGTGCCTGCACACCGTCCGCCTCGTCCTCTGCCCGCACATGAGTGCCAGGCACCACCAGCAGACGGTGCGGCTTGGCCGGCACCAGTGCCTTGCCGTGGACATCGCGGCCACTCTCACCGCTGCTTTCAGGATGGTAACGCCCAAGCAGCTGCCCCTCGGCGACCATCGTCACCAGCCGTCGATCGCGCAGGTCGATGGAACCATCTTCGAGGATCGTGCCCGCACGTCCGCCCGTCTCGACTTCCCAGGCAAAGACGGCATCACGCCCCGGTATCGCCGGCTGACCACGCGCCACCAGGACATCGGAGAACTGTTCGCCGGCGCGGGCGCGAGCAACCATCTTCTTCAGTGCCTCCACAGCAACGCCGTAACTCACCTTGTCACGTTGCAGCGCCGCCGCCACGCCTCGCAGGGTGCTGTGTTCATCGAGACGGGACAGGGTCGCCGACAGCCGATCCGCAGAGATGGTGATGATCAGCTCATCTTCGTCGGTGGCGGTCTCTTCCGAAGGGCTCTTGTCGGTGGGGCCGCGTTGCCCGCGAGCCCGGCGTGATGCCAGGACCTTTTCCGCCGCATCCTCAGCGGGCGCCCCGATCTCAGCATCAAGACGCGCCTCGATGGTGGCAACATCGGCGACTTCCACGCCCTGTGTCGTCAGATAGGCCGCCAGTTCATCGAGGGCCTGCTCCTGAGGATCATCATCAACCAGAGCCTGAGCCTGGTCCACTGATGGTCCGGTATCCTCCGCGGCTGTCACCGCATCGTCAGGGCCCTCTTTGTCTTGCTGATCTGCCATTTCCATCCTTGTACGGTGCGAGGTGCGTCTGTGTACGTAACCAAATTCCTCCCTCGCGCGCGAACGGGTGCTGCCCATGGGATCGTCTGCCTTGCGGCCTCCTGAGACGGCATGTACTGTCGCATCGTGACCAAGCAAGCAAGCACACCAGACCTGTCGATCCTGCCTTCGGTGGAACGCGTCCTTAGTGATGCACGCATCGCCTCCCGCACCGATCGCTGCGATCGCCGCATTCTTGCCGATGTGGTTCGTGATACCATTGCAGCCCTGCGCCAGGCGGTCCTGGCCGGCCACGAGCCGGCCTCCGGCACGGCTCTGCTCGACCTCGTTGTCGCCGACGTGGAACAACGTCTGGCGCTGGCACTTACGCCGCGCCTGGCGCCCGTCATCAATGCCACGGGTATCGTGTTACATACGAATCTGGGTCGTGCCCCGCTGGCGCCGACTGCGGTGCAACGGATCACGGCAACCGCCGCCCGTTACAGCAACCTCGAAGTGGATCTGAGCAGCGGCCAGCGCGGCGACCGCCACCTGTTGGTCGAAGACCTGTTGTGCCAGTTGACGGGGGCGGAGGCGGCTGCCGTAGTCAACAACAACGCCGCCGCTGTGTTACTGACCCTCAACGCCCTGGGCATGGATCGAGAGATCGTCGTGTCCCGCGGACAACTCGTGGAGATCGGTGGCTCCTTCCGCCTGCCAGATATGATGCAGCGCAGTGGCGCCGTCATGGTGGAAGTGGGCACCACCAACCGCACACACCTGGCCGACTATGAGACTGCGATATCCGAGCGCACGGGGCTGCTGCTGTGTGTACATCCCAGCAACTATCGCGTCCTCGGCTTCACGACCGAAGTACCCCTGGCGGATCTCGTGCAGCTGGGCGGACGACACGGTGTACCCGTGGTGCATGACGTCGGCGCCGGTGCGCTGCTCGACCTGCGGCCGTGGGGCCTGCCCGCCGAACCCCTTGTCGCCGACAGCATCGCCGCAGGGGCAGATGTCGTCACCTTCAGTGGTGACAAGGTGCTCGGCGGCCCGCAGGCAGGACTGATCGTCGGTCGACGCGCGGCGATAGAGGCGATCCGCGCCAATCCGTGGATGCGCGCGCTGCGCTGCGACAAGCTGACCTATGCCGCCCTCGAGGCGACGTTACGGCTGTATCTCGATCCCCAGTCCCTGCCCGAGCATCTGCCCGTGCTGGCGATGATGACGGTCACACCAGCAACACTGCGGACGCGGGCCAAGGAGATCTGCACCCGCCTGACAGGGTTGCAGACAAAGGGCTGGCAGATTGAGGTGGTCGATTCCGTGGCGCAGGCGGGCAGCGGCTCGTTGCCCCTCGAGGAGATCGCCAGCATCGCCCTCACGGTGCGGCCCACCGGACTGTCCGTCGGTGACCTGGCAGCCTATCTGCGGCAAGGTGATCCCGCCGTGCTCGGCTACGTGCGTGACGATCGCCTGCATCTGGATCTGCGCACGGTCTTTGCAGAGGAAGTGCCCGACCTCGTGGCCGCCCTGGACCGGGCCGCCGCGGACAGCTGATGCCGCCGGCCCACGTCATCGTCGGCACAGCGGGGCACGTCGACCACGGCAAAACGGCCCTCGTCAAAGCCCTCACCGGCATTGACACCGATACCCAGCCTGAGGAGCAGGCCCGCGGGGTAACCATTGACGTGGGATTCGCCTACTGGAAGGAGACCGTCACGCTGATCGATGTGCCCGGGCACGAGCGTTTCATCAAGAACGCGGTGACCGGTGCCAGTTCCGTCGACCTGGCGCTGTTCGTTGTCGCCGCAGACGATGGCGTCATGCCCCAGACGCGGGAGCATCTGGCGATTCTGCAACTGCTCGGCGTGCAGCGTGGTGTCGTGGCCCTGACCAAGACGGATCTCGTCGAACCCGACTGGGTGGATCTGGTCACCGAAGAACTGCGCGAACTGTTCGCCGACACCTTTCTGTCGACGGCGC
>CALFPI010000699.1 GCA_937919035.1 uncultured Gemmatimonadaceae bacterium | reverse complement strand
ATGTTGTCTGCTGTACGACGCGCAGGGAACCTGTCTGCGCGCCCTGCAGCGCCCCGACGTGGTCTGCTGGTCGATTCCCTCCTGGCTGACAAGTCTGGCTGTAGCCGATATCGACGCGGATGGTGCGGCGGAAGTCATCGTCGGGATGGATACCAATCATCGGCAGCTCATCCTCTACGACGCCAGCGGGAGGATTCTGTGGGATGCCGATCTCGGCAGCGCTGTCAGCTGTATGGTCGTGGAACACGGTCGGATCTACGCCGGCACGGAGGGCGGCTGGCTGCACACGTTTGCTCCGCAGGGACAACGGCTGGCACGTGTGAATGTGCACCGCCCCGTGCGGGCCCTTGCGCCGGTGACGGCCGATCGAAACCTTGTCGCTCTTGATGACGGCACTATCGTTGTGGCATCCCCGCCCGGAGCAACTGCGGCGGGGACGCTCGGTGTGACCGGGAGAGCCACGTTCTGGCCCGGTCATGGTTTGCTCGTGAGCCCGGAGGGCGGCGGCAGCGTCGCGCTCTATCGGTAAATGGAGAATGACCATGCCCACTATCATCCGTTTTGTGCTGACCGCCATTTTTCTGGTCGCCCTCTCTCGACCCGGAGAGGCGCAGCGCCCTGCCCGATCCGAGCTCGGCCGGTCGGTCAAGTTGCGCATCCTGGTGGACAAGGTGATGCAACCGGTCGCCGACTGGCACACCGAGGCCTGGATGGTCGCCGAGGCGGCTGCTGCGGGTTTCAATGTGTGGTCTCCCCGACTTGGCAACGACAATCTGGAGGAAGTCAGTCAGGTCACGACATGGTGCCGGGAGCAGCAGATTTTTCACATTCCCTGGATGCGGGGAACGTTGACGGCGCCCGAAGGCCCCGAGGCGGATGGCAAACGAGTCGTCTGGGCATCGGGTTCTGAGCAACCCCTGTGGAGTCCGAATAGCGACGAGCTCTGGGACTGGCTGACGGCGAGGGTCGTCGCCTATGCGCGGATGGCTGCCGCCGACAACACCCTCATCGGCGTGTTCCTCGACTACGAGAACTATGCCCCCGGTGCCAACGGCGGGCACCTGTATGACCTGTCGTACGACGATCTCATCCTCGGTGCATTCACCCAAGCCCGGTCGATTGCTCTGCCCGACCTGGCGCTGGCAGATCGCAAGGCCTGGCTCGAGGCAGAAGGCCTGCACGAGGCCTTTGACACCTTTCAGGTGGATCAATGGCGGCAGCGTTGCCGGCAACTGCGGCAGGCCGTGGACGCCATCGCGCCGGCCTTTCAGTTCTGTATCTATCCTGCACCCGGCACGTATTTCATGACGGTTGCCACCTATCCGGAGTGGGCGACACAGCAGGCGCCGTTGATCCTGGCCGATGCCAGCATCTACGGTCGGCCGGGCAGCTGGGCGGGGCACGAGCAGTCCCTGAGCCTGAATCATGACAAGCTGGCCGAAGGGCGTACGTGGGCCCTGGCGCAAGCGGGTGGACCCTTCATGTACGCTGGCGGTCTGGACCCGGTGGTCAAGGGTGCGGACCCCGAGTTCAGCGGTCGTAACGCAGTCATGAGCGCCGCCACGACGGATGGCTACTGGGTGTTCTACGAGGGCCCGACCTATACAGGCACACACCGCGACTATTTCGACTGGTTCACCCGTGCCAATGTTGCCATCCACGATCAGGACTGGGCCTTCTGGCAGGCGCCCCGCGAGACGCCGGATACCTTCGGCCTCAAGCAACTGGTCGCCGCGACCGACCAGACCCAACTGGTGCTGTTCGACAGTCGCCTGCACCTGGCAGAGACGATCCAGGACATGGGCGGATTCGAGGTCCACGAGATGGCGGGCAATGCGCTCAGTTATCTGGCGGGCGCCGATGTGGTGGTCCTGCAGAATATGAACGAAGCGTTCGGCGCCGAGCATGCCTTCGTGCAGACCCTGCGGCAGTACGTCGCCGATGGGGGTGGACTGCTGCTGGGGCACGACACGGCATGGTTCATGGCCAGTCCCGTCCCTGAGGTCGCTCGACGGGGCACACCGACGCATAACGTCGAGGCGGAGCGCCACGTGGTGAACACCGATCTCGTGACGGGTGCCGCGCATGCAGCCCTGGGCAAAGCACCACCGGAGACGCGGTTCAGCACCGAATTCTTTGATCACATGATCTTCGAACCGGGTGAACTTGGGCGTGTCATCGTGCGCAACACCTTCGGTGATCCCGTCTACGTTGCCGGCACCTTCGGCAAGGGGCGGATCGTGTTCTCCGGCTGTTACTACGGGTACGCGCGACCCCTGGAAGGGGTGGAACAACAGGTGCTGGAGGGTGTGTTGCGCTGGCTCGCCGAAGCTGAGTAGCGGTGGTCTTGGGGGCGATGGATCAGCCCGGGTCGGCTCCGTCGCAGGCCCACAGGGTTAGGTCTGACAGCAGCAGTTCATCCCCTTGTGCCAGTCCTTCGATGACAACTTCCAGCAGCAGGTAGTCCAGCCTCCGCGCCGACTGTGGTGTCAGATCCGCAGGCAGCGCCAGCGGCACCCACGCCCCGGAGGAGGGCAGGATGACCGTGTGGTACGGACTGGGGTTGTGATCAGCCCAGCGGATGGGCCACAGACGCATCTCCACTCGAGCTTGAGCATCCCCTGACACCCGGACGAAACCGAGGGCCGTGATCCGTTGCTGCAGCAAGGGGAGGCGATAGCGCGCCGTGGCGTATGCCGTAGCCTGAAAGCGCAGTGCGCCATGACCGCAGCGCCCCGCCGCCGGGTCGTGAGTCACCGTGCCCCCACGCCCGGGGCGCGGCGGGTTCCAGAAGGGCTCGACGTCGTCGCCGATGCAGATGTGCCAGCTCCCGGCGACGGCGGCTTCCCCGGGCTCCTTCGCCAGGCGCGTGTTGTCATCGACGACACGAATATCGATGTCCACGCCAGCGCGAAGGCTCAACTCCGCCACGGGTGTCGACGCCCCGGACGCCATGGCAAGCAACGATCGGGCCCAGGGCGCCAATGCTGCGCCGCTGCCCGCCACAGTCCGCACGTGGCCCCGCACGTCGGCGTCCGCCGCAACCCACTCACAGGAGCGCCACAGCGGATATACGCCCCAGCCCCTCCGATCAGTGCCAGGCCACCACGGTACCACTACCCGTCGCAGGACCTCATCCGCTGCCAACGACGCGTCGATCTGCTGACTTTGCGCGGCGTGTTGCGCGGCAGCGACTGCCGTATCGATACATGCGATCGCGTCGGCGGCTGAGGCCAGTTGCAGGCGCCCCGCGTTGTGATCGGCGAGGCGTGCGCTCACAGCAGATTCGTAGAAAGTGAATCCCTGCAGCAGCAGTTGCGCACGGTCTGCTTCGGCGCTGGTTCCGGCGTCACCGACGGCAAGCTCGAGCCATTGCCGACTGCGACGCATGTCCGCCATCGTCACCATGTCCAGACAACTGTCATCCTGCAGCGGCAGCCACTGTTGGCCGCTGAGACTGAAGGCGCGGGACTCGGGCAGCCGCCGTGCCCACAGCTGTTCCCAGTGCTCGAAGTAGGCGCGCAGGTGGGGTGCCGCCGCCGGACCTACCGCCAGGTGATACCACTCGTCGAGGACCACGTCCGTGTCGACAGCAGGATCCCACTGCAGGCGGGCGAGCAGGTAATACTTGGGGGCCTCCGCCCAGTTGTGACAGCTCTCGGCGGTGATGCCCTGCACGCCGATGTCCCGGGCAAAGCGGTAGTTGGCCGCCATCTGCTGGAAATAGATGCGCGGCACGGGAAAGCCGGCACCGAAGGTGTAGTCGTACCACGCCAGGTGCTCACAAGCGTCGGCCCAGGCACGGCTGATCCGGTGGCCGCTTTCGGCCAGCGCCGGGTGCAGCCACTTGTGGCGGTCGTAGGTGTGGAACAGCAGCAGATTGGGATGCACCGGTACGTCGGTGGGCGGGTCGTAGAGATTGGCGTAGGCGAGGCCGCCGAGAAGATGGTTGGGGAACTCGAGTGCGACGATCTCGGCGGCGCGGTTCAGACAACGGAAGAACTGCTCCGATACGTGACGCATGCCGATGCTGTTGCGGCGTCCACGTTCCTGGGCAGCACACAGGTCACACTCGCAGTGTACCGCACCGTCGGAGATGGCGAGGCTGAAGCAGCGGTCATCGGGGTGGGCGCGGAAGTGATCGATTGTCAGGCGTGCCAGTTCTTCGGGCAGGCCGGGTGCACTGAAGCAGGGGTGCCAGTCCCAACCGCGTGGATCGAGATACCGCCTGCCGTCGACGATGGGGAAGAACTGCGGATGGGAGGCGGCGTGGGTCGTCGGCGACAACAACGACTGCAGAGAATGGGTAGCGCCACACAGCCGTTCGTGCAGGCGCATACGGCGTCCCCACAGTTGTTGCGCCGGCGTCGACAGTCCGGGCTGCGTGCGCGAGGTGAAGATCGGGGCCTGACGGACATGGAGGTCGGGCAGTTGCAGGTCTTCGTGATACGGCAGGATTTCGCCGAGCGGGCCGGGCAACAACCAGCGCACGCCGAGGACCAGCTCCAGGAAGGCACAACAGCCATGCCAGCTGCCGGCGGGGGTCGGACCGACGATGATCAATGCCTGTGGACCGATGGTTTCGAGCACGAAGCCATCGGCATCGAGGCGGGCCAGATCGGGGACCTTCGTATCGACCCAGGCGTCGCGGCCCAGATGGATCGTCGCTATATCAGCGGCGTCGGCGGCATCGACGATCAGATCGACGCCTGCACAGCGCTCGAGATAGTCGATGAGATCTGCTACGGCGGGGGCCAGTGCGGCGCCGTCACCGTGACGGATCAGGTGCCACCGCCGAGGGGTGACAGAACGCGGCGGATCAGGCAACGGGTAGCACCCTGGTGGCACCTCGGTAAAGGATGGGTGGTGTGGCCCAGGCAGATCTGGATCGCCGGTTACCCCCGATCAGGCGATCCGATCCGTGGCGACGTGATACTGCGGATCCTCGGACAGGTTCACCTCCACCAGGTCCCCGGCGCGTGCCAACAACTGCCGGCACTCCTGACTCAGGTGTGTCAGGTGCAGGCGTTTTCCAGCTTTCTCGTAGCGTTCGGCCACCGAATTGATCGCTTCGAGGCCGGACTGATCGTAGACGCGTGTGTAGTAGAAGTCGATGACTACGTCATCCGGATCTGTGGCGGCGTCGAACATGTCGGAGAAGGAACGGACGGAAGCGAAGAACAGTGGACCGTGGAGTTGATAGATCTTGGATCCGTGCTCGTTGCTCTTGATGTCGGAGAAAATGTGGGTCGCATGTTGCCAGGCGAAGGCCAGTGCTGAGACGACCACCCCGAGAAGTACGGCCGTTGCCAGATCGTGCATGATGACCGTGTAACCGGCGACCAGGAGCATGACGAGCATGTCAGTCATCGGCATGCGGCCCCACATCTTCAGCGTCGACCACTCAAAAGTGCCGATGACGACCATGAACATGACACCCACCAGGGCTGCCATGGGGATCATCTCTATCCATGGTGCCAGAAACAACACAAAGATCAGCAGACAGACGGCGGCAGTGATGCCGCTGGTCCGCCCCCGCCCACCGGAGTTCACGTTGATCAGCGACTGTCCGATCATCGCGCAGCCTCCCATGCCGCCGAACAGGCCGCAGGTGATATTGGCTACGCCCTGACCGATGCACTCCCGATTGCCACGGCCGCGTGTTTCCGTGATCTCATCAATCAGCGTCAACGTCATGAGCGATTCGATCAGACCGACGCCAGCCAGCACGATGGCGAAGGGCAGGATCGTCATGAGGGTTGCCCATGTGAGAGGCGGCAACGCGTAGTCCAGGAAAAACGGCCTCGGCAGGTCTGCGGCGATGCCCACAGACTCGACGTCAACCGTTGCCACCGCCGCAGTCACAGCCGCCGGGGTGATGGGTCCCGTGTGTCCCTTCGTGGCGGAGCGCACGGCCGCCGCCTGTGACTGGCTGACCAGCATGTCTTTGACGGTAAGTACCACATTCGACGGACCTGCGGTCGCCATGACAGGTGCCCATGTGTTGAGCCCCACTGCCACCAGGGTTACGGTCATGATCGCCGCCAGAGACGCGGGCACCACCCCTGTGAGCTTCGGCAGCAGCCAGATGATGCCCATCGTGAGGCCTACCAGGCCGAGCATGATGACCAGAGGCCAACCCGTCATGAAGTGCAACAGACCGTCGGGGCCGAGCGTCTTGAAGCTGCCGAACTGCGCCAGCATGATGACGATCGCCAGGCCGTTGACGAAACCGAGCATGACCGAGTGCGGCACCATGCGAATCAGTTTGCCCAGTCGGCCCAGGCCGACGAGCACCTGGATTAGGCCGCATAGTACAACCGTAGGGAACAGATATTCCAGCCCGTACTCGGCAACCAGCGTGACGACGACAACGGCCATGGCGCCGGTGGCGCCGCTGATCATCCCCGGGCGGCCACCGAAAATGGCGCTGAACAGGCCGATGAAAAACGCTGAATACAGGCCGATGATCGGCGACACACCGGCGACAAAGGCGAAGGCAACGGCCTCCGGCACGAGCGCCAGAGCAACAGTAATGCCGGAAAGCACGTCGTCTTTTGGATTCGACGGACGACGGCGAAAGAAATTCAGCATGCAGGCAGTTCAATACCGGGTCAACGAGAGACGACGACGCCAGCCGGCGCCATCAGATTTAAGCGGCGGCGAGTGAAAATGGCTGCGCGGGGTAAGAAGGAGATTGTATGGACTCACAGTAACTACGGCAAAGGTGCCCAAGACCGTCTGCACGGCTCGTGAGTTGTCTGTATGCTACAGATGTAACGTCATCCACTCGGGGCAACGAGAGGTGACTTTCAGATTTGGCGCCATCCACTCGAGGCCAACAACGGATGAAGAAGTCGGAAAATGTTCTGATTCTTGGACTGGGTAGCATGGGTAGCTATCTGGCGCGTCGACTCGTTCGCGAGGGGCATCACGTGACCGCCATCGAACGCGACGCAAAGATACTGCGCGAGGCCGACGCGACACTGGACGCCCGCCTGATCGCTGGTGACGCGGTGGATTTCGACTGTTGGGCCGAGGCC
>CALFPI010000698.1 GCA_937919035.1 uncultured Gemmatimonadaceae bacterium | reverse complement strand
TGCCACAGCCAAGCTCGGCACCCTGATGCAGACAGGTGTTGTCCGTGGCATGGAACGTTCCGTCCACGTTATAGATCGCCACCGAACGGTCGGCGGCAGCAACAACCGTGGCCGTTCCCGGCGCCAGGTCGCTGACGTGGGCCATGGCCAGCCATTGTGGCGATGGGTCGCCTTCCGGCGGCGCGTGTGGCGACTGCGTTTCTGGCACCGCCTCGAGGTCGAGGGAACGCAGCACCTGCACGGCATCAATGACGTTCGTCAGCCCTGCCGCAGGGTACGCACACAGAATGGCGTCAAGAATTTCGTTCGGCGTGGCCCCCTCGCGCATGGCTCGCGGGATGTACTGACGCAGGCCGCGCTCCGACAGGTTCACCACCTTGGTGACAATGGAGATAAGGAACCGCGTTTTCGGATCCAGATGCCGACCCGACTCGCGAAAGAAGGCCAGCAGGTGCTGCATGGCCTCCGGGCGTTCGCGGGACAGCCACTGCAACCCGCTGAGTTCTTCTTCTGCCACGTATCCTCTTCTTCCTCTGGCGCAATGCCGGCTCCCCACCTGGGGGCGTGAAGCGTACAATATAGTGATGCGTCAGCACTCAACATCTCATTCAACACACGGGTCGGTGGGGCCTGCATCATGATTCGTGTGCAGTCCGTGACCCGCACGTACGGCGCCACGGTCGCCGTTGATGACATCTCCTTCCACGTGGGCGCGGGACAGATCGTCGGCTTTGTCGGGCCCAATGGGGCCGGCAAATCGACGCTGCTGAAGATGCTTGCCACGTTCCTGCGGCCCACGGCGGGTAGCGTCGCCGTCGCCGGCTTCGACACGGTGACGGATGCTCTGCAAGTTCGCCAGCGTATCGGCTACCTGCCGGGCGACACGCCACTCTATCGGGACATGGTGGTCGAAGATCTCGTGCGTTTTGTTGGCGCCGCCCACGGTCTGCTCGGCGGCGCACTGGAAGCGGCCATGGCCAGGGTGATCGACATGTGTGACATCGCCCCTGTGCTGTCACTGCGCGTGCGCGAATGTTCGACCGGTTTTCGTCAGCGCGTAGGCCTGTCCTGCGCTCTCATCCACGATCCGCCGGTACTGCTGCTCGATGAGCCGACGCACGGATTTGATCCGCTGCAGGTGATGGCGTTCCGTGATCTGCTCACCCGGCTGAAACAGGACCGGGCGATTCTGTTCTCCACACACATCATCGCCGATGTCGAGGCTGTGAGTGACCGCGTCCTCATTATCCACCAAGGACGACTTCTGGGGGATGGCACGCTGGCCGAACTTGAGCAGCGCACCGGTGCCCCCGGCCTGGAGAACATCTTTGCCCAACTGGTTTCCGCCGGTGCGGAGCGACGCCCGTGATGGCAGGCATACGTCTCGTCGCCCGCCGTGAGCTGGGCGCGTACTTCGACTCACCCATCGCCTATATCACGGCTGCTGTGTTTCTCGTGCTGGCGGGCACATCCTTCATGAACTCCTTTTTCCTGCAGGGCGTGATCGATATGACGCCCTTCTTCGAGACGCTGCCCTATCTGCTGATCCCGTTCGTGCCGGCCCTTACCATGCGCACCTGGTCGGAGGAACATGCGCAAGGGACGGTGGAATTGCTGCTCACACTGCCACTGCTGCCGCTGCAGCTCGTCATCGGTAAATATGGCGCCGCATTGCTCTACTTTGCGCTGATCCTGGCCGGCAGCCTGCCCATCGTCGGCATGCTCAGCTGGCTCGGGGCACCGGATCTGGGACTCATTCTCAGCGGCTATCTTGGGGCCTTTCTCCTTGGCGCCCTGTTCCTCGCGTTTGGGCAGTTTCTTTCAAGCCTGACGCACAATCAGATCGTCGCCTTTGCGCTGGGCGCATTGCTGGCCTGCGTCCTCGTATTCAGCGGTCATCCGAGCGTCGTCGAAGTCATCGACGGCCTGGCGCCGACCTGGCAACCAGGAACGGTCATGGCCGACGCCATTTCCTGCCTGCCGCACTACGAAGCTTTCGTCGGTGGACTCATCGGTCTGGATCATCTCCTCTATTTTCTGCTGCTGTCTGCCTTCTTCCTGTGGCTCACGCAGGTCGGGCTCCGACGCATCCAGTACTGATCCGGCTATGAAGCGGTTCTTCCTGTTGCAGGCCGCAATTGCCGCGATCCTCGCTCTCGGTCTCATCGTGGTCAGTGGCCGTCTGGTCCGCCTGGCCGGTCCGCCCGCGTGGGATGTCGGCGGTCGTGATCCGTCCACCGTACCGGCCGGTCTGTCCCGGTTGCTGGGCTCGCTCGCGGAGGGGCCACAGGGCGTACTGGACGCAACCTTGTTTGCCAGCAAGCGCAGTCGCATGCCCTCCCACCTGCAGGACGTGGAGCAGACGACGCGGGCCCTGCTGGCAGCCATGGAAGATGCCGCAGGCGGCGCCTTCCGCTATCGCGTCATCGACCCCGATGACTCCGGCGAGGCAGGGGCGCGGTATGCAGCAACTCGAGGTGTCAGCCCCATACGCGTACGGCAGGTCGTCGACGACGCCGAGAGTCAGATCGAGATCTGGTCCTCTCTGGTTCTGTCCCGCCGAGGTTATCCACGGCGCAACGACATCCTGATCCAGGGCATCGAGAACGCCCATCTACCACATCTGGCTGAGCTGGTGGCGGCGCATCTGCAGGGAACCGCTCCACAGGCTTCCTTCGCCCTGTCGGCACCTCCCGGTTTCAGCGAGATGCCCCGGTACCTCAGCCAGTACGGGCCGGTCATTGAGGTCGACGTGGATGGGACGGCAACCATGCCACCCGATGTCGACATCCTGTTCTGGATCGAGCCGCAACAGGTAACGCAGAGACACATTCAGTCGTTGCGCCGTTTTCTTGCATCGGGACGGACCGTCGTTCTTGCGGGAAGCCCCTATCACGTGCGCTACGAGATGGCAGGCGACGACGTGCGTTTCCGTGCCGAACGGGCCGGTGATGCCTGGAGCCGCTTGTTGGAGCCCTTCGGTCTGCGCCCCCTTCCCGATCTGGTGATGGACCGCAATTCGGCGCCGGTACCCACGCGCATCGACGGCAGCCTGCGTGATGTGGCGGCCCCGTTCCACTTGCGCAACCTGCCTGCCTTCCGGGATTTTCGGCCCTTTCGTACACCCGCCCGGGGGGCTCTCAGCTTTGTCGCTGCCGGTCCACTGCAGATCGACCCGCAGCGTGTTGCCGCCGCCGGCTACGAGGCGCACGTGGCAGCAACAACAACCGAACGGGCCTGGGTACAATCTCTGCCCCTGGGTGCGTTCGGCATCCAGGACCTGCCCGCCGAACTGAATGCGCCCAAACAGAACCTGATGGTACTGTTGTCGCCGCGGGACCCCTGGGCAGGGCAACTGCTGGTGCTGGCCGCATCCAGCCCATTCCGGGATGGCATCGTAACGCAGGCCGGGTTCGGTCACACGGTCTTTCTTGCCGATCTGGTCCGTAGCTTCGCTCATCCCGAGCAGTTGCTACGGCAACAGGTTGACCGACACATTCCACCGGCGCTGCCGGCGCTGTCCGGGGGCGCGCGGATCGGTTGGCGGATCCTGATCGTAGCCCTGGTTCCCGCATTGTGGCTGCTGATGGCCATGCGTCGTGTCGTTGCCGACGCCGGTCTGCGCTGGCGGCAACTCGTGCCCACGCCCGGCCAACAGGCTTGGCTGGCTTTCGTTCTGCCGGGACTCGCCCTGCTGCTGTGGCTGGCGCTGCACAACTCGCTTTCGGGGATACGCCTGGACGCCACCGTGGCCCGCCTGCATACGCCGTCCCCGCAACTCATCTCCGAGCTCCACGAGGTGGCGGGCCTGCGCGCCGAACTCATCCTGTCGGCACCCTCCCGCTTGCCTGCCGAAGTTCGAGCGGTTGTGCGCAGAGTGATGGACGTGCTCGATGCGGGCGGCATACCACTGCGCGTGCACCAGCTGGCTGATGGAGAGGACGCCGGCGCCGAAGATGCCGCTGTGCCCGCCTTCGAAGTCGCAAGCGTTCGCAGCGACACGGCCGTGACGACGCGGATTCGCAGCGCCCTGCGGCTGACACTGGGCAACCGCGCCGCCACCATCCCGCGGCTGGACGGCGACACGGGGCAGCACCTCGACTTCCTGCTGGCGGCGGCACTGCGCAACCTCAGCAATGGCGGCGCGCCGGTTCTGGCTGTGGTATCAGACCTGCCGAGGCTGTCGCCAGCAGAGGCGCTGGAAGATTATCAGAAGAAGAGCCTGAGTACACCACAGGGCGTCGACGTCTACAGTCACGCCAAGAGTCTGCTGGCCGACTACGGCTACGACGTACGGCACGTGTCGCCCCGTGACCCGGTACTGCCAGCAAAGGCCGATGCGGTACTCTGGTTTCAGCCACGGCGGGACTCGACACCGGTACTGACGCAATTGAGCCAGCATCTGGGCGGCGGCGGCCGGGCGGTTGTTGCGCTGCAGCACTTCAACATCCAGCAACGTCAGTATCGTGGTACGGGTTTCGAGACCGTGCACTGGCCCCAGCCGCAGTTCCAGGATTTTGATCGTTACCTGCGCCTTGTCGGCGTCGAACAGGTGCGCGAGGTTCTCTTTGACCGGACCCGTCACCACCTTGAGATCGACACCCAGGTCAACCGCAGTGCAGTGCGCGAGTATGATGCACAACAGGTCGCCCTGCCCTTTCTGATCCGCGCCGTGGGGGCCAATTTCTCCAGCACATCACCGATGACTCGGAGCCTCGGCGACCTGCTTTTCATCTGGGGCAACCGCTTCCGCTTTGATCCGGCCTCCCTTGGCGCCGCGGATATGACAGCGGAAGTGTTGGTGACGACCACCACCAACGCCTGGGCCTACGACTGGAGCGGGGGTTGGCTGCCCCCTGAGGTACTCGATGAGAGTGCCAATGTCGCCCTTGTGGGACCACAGGCGCTGGTGCTAACACTTTCCGGTCGTTTTCCCGTGGTGGATGCCGTGCACTCCAAGAATGGTGGCACACAGCTGGTCCCGCGTGATGGCACCGGCAAACGGGGCAGCCTGACGCTTGTGGGATCGTCGGAAATGTTCAAGGATTCGTACCTCCAGAGCCCTGGATTCGCGCACGATCAGCTGCTGCTCAACATGGTAGCCCATGCGGTGTATGGGCCGGCGCTCGCCTCTTTGCAGGGACGCCACGGCGCAGCGATTCGAGGCTTTGCCGTTGTCAGTCCAACGGTGCGCTCCATCTGGCGCGTCGCCGTCATCGGCGGTGGTCCCGGTCTGCTCGGCCTGGTCGCACTGTGGGCACGACGGCGACGGCAACAACACGGGGCCCGCCGGTGAACCGCTGGCTCGGGATATTGGCTGCGGCTCTGCTGTTGCTTGGTGGACTCGACTTCTGGGTGCGCCATGAGCGTACGGCGCAGCGACTGGGCGACAGCCGCCTGCAGGCGCTCATCGATCCAGCCGAACAGATCGTGCCGGAACGCGTGCGCGCCGTACGCCTACGCTTTCCCGGTGGCGGCGAATTCCGCTACGAGCTGCAGGGTGGCACCTGGCGGTTTCCGGCGTACTTCAACGCCTACGTCTACAGCGATCGCATGCAGGCGTTTCTTGGCGCCATTGCCGGCGCCACAGGAACCCGCGCCACACAGGACGCGGCTGCACATGCTGAACTGGGCGTCGCCGATCATCAGGCGGTGCGCGTCCGGCTCGAGGATGGCAGTACGGCGTTGGCCGATGTCCTGCTCGGTCACGGCATTGCCGGACCGGACGGGGAGGAAAGCTATGCGCGTCGAGCCGGTAGTGACCTCGCCCTGTATCTGCATGTGCACCCGGCGCAGCTGCTGGGCGATGCGCGGCCGCCGTTGCTCGATCCGCACTTGCTGCCGCTGGACGAGAGCCGTCGAGCCACGACACAGGCTCGCGTCACCACCGGGGAGAAATCGTATCTGCTGCGCCGAGTGTTGGCGCCATGGCCCGAGGATGCCCCTATACCAGCGGACGAGCGGG
>CALFPI010000697.1 GCA_937919035.1 uncultured Gemmatimonadaceae bacterium | reverse complement strand
CGATGCAGGATGGAACCCATGCTCATGAACAGCAACGCCTTGTAGAGGATATGGGCGAAGGCATGCGAGGCCGCACCGTTGAGGGCCATCTGCGAACCGATGCCGATACCGACAACCATGAAACCCAACTGGTTGTTGAGACTGTAGGCCAGGACCCGGCGCAGGTCATTCTCGAGGACCGCATAGAATACGGGGAAAGCGGTCATTGCGGCGCCGATGGGCACGAGGATCTCGGCACCGGCAAAACCGCGGGCCAGAGCGTAGACGGCCAATTTGGTGGTGAAGGCCGACAGAAATACGGTGCCCGTTGCCGTCGCCTCGGGGTATGCGTCCTGCAGCCAGTTGTGCAGGAAGGGAAAAGCGCATTTCATGCCGAAGGCGATGAAGATAAGCGTCGGGCCCAGATTTTCGGTGAAACTCGGCGTGCCCAGATGACCGAAGGCCAACGATCCTGTCTTGCTGTAGTGAATCAGGATGCCGGACAGCAGCAGTACTCCGGAGCCGACCTGAATAACGAGATAGCGCATGCCGGCACGGTACGAGCGCTCCGTGCGACTCGCCCAGATCAGGAACACGGACGATACCGCCGTCAGCTCCCAGCAGACGAAGAGGCTGATCAGATCGCCAGCGAAGGCGCCGGCGATGGCAGATCCTGCGTAGATCAACCCAGACACCTGCTGGATTGTGTCCTTCACGTGCACGGCATAGAGGGCGCTGAGGAAGGCAGCGATATGGAAGATGTACCCCCATACCAGGCTGAGCTTGTCGATCCGGGTGACCGTCAACGACATATCAAAGAGCAGAATATTACCGTAACTGCCGTGGGCCAGACTCAGCAGATGAGCAAAGCTGAGGACAGGTAGAGCCAGCAGCCACGCCTGGCGCGGAATGCCACGCAACAGGGGGATGACAAGGGCGCCAAGGATCAGAAGCGAACCGGGCGGCAGATGCTCAAGCATCGTCGTCCTCCCCGTCAGCATCTCCGTCATAGAAGTTCTCTTTGCGCATAACCAGACTCCGCCAGATCCAGCCGGCGCCAACGATGAAGCTGTACGCGATGAAGCCGAAAACAGCGTAGAAGCCGAACCAGCCCTCGGCGTCGTAATGCCCATGTTTGTGGTAGCCGATACCCACCAGGTCGAGCACGTCCGGGACGAACAAGCAGGCACTGACTACGAACAACAGTCGCACGAGCAGCTTCACGGAGGAAGCGCGTTCGATCCAGGGCGTGACAGTTGTGGTGTCGTCAGCCATCGTCAGCGTACGATCGGTTCGAGGAGGCGGTAAACGGAGCCGGCATAGAAGAACAGTACAACGCATCCGAGAGCGGTGAACAGCAAGGCGCCCACCATCAGCACTGGAGCCTCGTGCATACCATCGTGATGGTCACTAGCGTGATGGTCACCATCGTGGTTGCCGTGCCCAGCATCGGTCACGGGGGCGGGCTTCGAGAAGAACGCCCGAATCGGGATCGGCATGAGGTAGGCGATGTTCAGCAGAGAACTGACCATGAGTACCCCGACAAAGACGAGCTGGCCCGCATCGACGGCACCCAGGGCCAGGTTCCACTTGCTCCAGGAGCCACCCATCGGTGGTACGCCGATAACACTCAATGCGCCAATGACGAAGGCACACATCGTGAAGGGCATTTGTCGCCCAATCCCACGCATGTCGCTGATTTCCGTCTTGTGCAGGGCGACGTTGATCGCGCCGGCGCAGAAAAACAGGGTGATTTTGCCAAAGGCATGCATGAGGATATGCATGCCGCCACCGATCACGGCCATTGGCGTCGCCAGGGCAGCGCCGAGAACGATATAGGCCAACTGGCTGATGGTGGAATAGGCGAGTCGCGCCTTGAGGTTGTCCTTTGTCATGGCCACCAATGATGCAGCCAGCACGGTGAAGCCCGCGACGTACATCAACCAGAGGCTGGCACCGGTGTCACGCAGAAGATCTATGCCGAAGATGTAGACGAGGACTTTGAGCACGGTAAAGACGCCGGCCTTGACGACGGCCACAGCATGGAGCAAAGCGCTGACCGGCGTCGGTGCAACCATCGCTGCCGGCAACCAACGGTGGAAGGGCATCAGGGCCGCCTTGCCCGTGCCAAATGCAAAGAGCCCGAGCAGGATGTAGAGTTCGGGCGTATCGACCTTGCCCGACAGGATGCCGCCCGCAGTGAAGTCGAGAGTACCCGTGGCATGGTAGGTCCACATCACTGCCAGCAACAGGAAGGCCACGGAAGTGCCAACCAGAATGCCCAGATATATGCGACCGCCACGCAAGGCCTCGGGCGTCCGGGCGTGCGTGACCAGTGGGTACGTGCTGAGCGTCAGGACTTCATAGAAGATGAACAGCGTCAGCAGGTTGCCCGCAAAGGCAACGCCGAGAGCTGCCGTGATGGCAAAAGCGAAAAAGAAGAAGAAGCGGGTCTGGTCCACTTCGTGGTGGCCGCGCATATAGCCCACGCCATAGAGACCGGTTACGATCCACAATCCGGATGCGACGAGACCGAACAGCATCCCCAGGGGTTCGACCTCAAAGGCGAGACTGACGCCCGGCAGGACCTCAAACAAACTGATGCCAGGATAGACACCGGATTGCACGTACGGCAGCAGCGACAGCACCGAACTGAAGGTTAGCAGGCCGGCGATAAAACTGATCGTATCGCGCACGTTCGGCCGTGAGCCGGCAAGAGCTACCAGAATGCACGTCGCCAGCGGCAGCGACAGCGACACAAGGATGGCGGTCTGTGGTGTCATGGAGCCAACCCGGCCATGAGTACTTCGGCTCCGCGCCGGGCAACACCAGAGGTGAAGGTGGAACTCATGCCAAAGTACAGCGTGGCACCCACAAGCATCCACGTGGGAACCAGCATCGACAGGGGCGCTTCTGTGGCTTCGGCTGTTTTGCCCGTCGGCTCATGGAAGTAGGCGACCTCAACGACACGCCAGATGTAGACGACAGCGATCAGTGAACCCAGCAGGATGAGAACCGCCACCGGCCACCAGCCGCGCTGCAGAGCAGCAAGAACCAGATACCATTTGCTGATGAAGCCCACTGTGAGGGGAATGCCGATCAGGCTCAGGCCTCCCGCGACGAAGGCCGCCATGGTTATGGGCATACGCTTACCGATGCCGCGGAGATCTTCGAGTTCACAAGCACCCACTCGCAGCACGATGCAACCCATGGCCAGAAACAGGGCGCCCTTCATGAGGGCGTGGTTGAACATATGCACGAGGGTTGCCGTGAGCCCGGTAACTGAAACCAGTCCGACACCGATCATCATATAACCGACCTGAGCAACGCTTGAGTAGGCCAGCATACGCTTGATATTGGTCTGGTACACGGCGACCAGCGACGCGACGATGACCCCCGTCAGGCCGAGCGGCACGAGGACCATATCCAGATGTAGAACTTCAAAGGTGTAGTGCGTGCCGAAGATGCCATAGAAGAAGCGCAGGAAAACGTAGATCGCGACCTTCGTTGCCGTCGCTGCGATGAAGGCTGTGACCACGGACGGCGCGTGTGCATAGGCGTTGGGCAACCACAGGTGCAACGGGAACAGCGCCAGTTTGAGGCTGATTCCTACCGTCAGGAAGGCGAAGGCTGCCAGCACCGTGCGTGTCATCAGCACAGGCTCCAGGCGTATCGCCAGGTCGACCATATTGAGCGTGCCCGTGACCATATAGAGCAGGCCCACGCCGATGACGTAGAACGTGGCACCGACAGTGCCCATCAGCAGATAGTTATACGAGGCGGTCAGCGCGCGACGATCTCGTCCCAGGGCGATCATCGCGTACGATGACAGCGCTGAGATCTCCAGAAAAACAAAGAGGTTGAAGACGTCGCCCGTGATGGCCATGCCCATGAGGCCTGTCATGCAAAGCAGGAGGGACGTGTAGAACAGGTTGGCGCGCACCCCCGGAAGCTCAGCGGCGACGCTCCGTGGTGCATAGAGCAGGACCACGGAGCCGATCAGGGCGCCCAGGAAGACGACAAAAGCATTGACAGCGTCGATACGGTATTCAATACCCCAGGGCGGCGCCCAGTTGCCGACATAGTAGATGACCGTGCCTGTCTGCAGCACGCGTTGCAGCAGCAGCGCAGACATGCCGAAGCAGAACCAGCTGATCAGCAGCGCAAAGCCCCAGGACCACTCTCGCCGGCGTAGCAGCACACACACGGGCGCCGATACAAGCGGCACGACGATCTGCAGAATGGGCAGGTGCTCGGCGAACACGCTTACTGCTCCCGGTCCATGGTCTGGATGTCGTCTTCTTCGATCGTGCCGTACGACTCCTTGATGCGAACGATCAGGCCCATACCAAGGGCTGTTGTCGCAACGCCGACGACGATGGCCGTAAGGATGAGAACGTGGGGCAGGGGGTTGGAGTAGATCGTACCCGGCTGCGCCAGGATCGGGGCGGTGCCGCCGGTGATCTTGCCCATCGTGATATAGAGGATGAAGACCGAAGTCTGGAACAGACTCAATCCCACCATCTTCTTGATGAGGTTGCGGCTCGACATGACGATGTAGAAGCCAACCATCATGAGGAAGATGACGACCCAGTAGTTGAGCAGGCCGACGTTCATGTGGAACGCTTTCGGCCGGCAAAGCAGAGAAAGGTCGTGATCATGACGTCTGCAACAGTCATGCCTACGCCAAATTCTACGAGCAGAATCCCCAGATGCTGAC
>CALFPI010000696.1 GCA_937919035.1 uncultured Gemmatimonadaceae bacterium | reverse complement strand
TCGGTAACTGTGGCGGCTTTGGCCAGCTCAAAGAACTGGCTACGGTGGCGGCAATGAACAATGTCGCCGTTGCACCCCACAACCCGAATGGCCCTCTGTCCGTGGTCCAGGGGTTGCAGGGCATGGCCTTCCTGCGCAACGGCTACATTCTCGAGACCGTGGGCAACGCCAACGAGGAAAAGCTTGCGGACGATCTGCTGTCGAATCCGGACATCGTACGAAGCCGTGATGGTTTCATCGATCTACCCACGGGCCCTGGCCTGGGCACGGGACTGAATCCCGAGGGGCTCGCTGCACGCCCCTTCAAGCGTTACTACCAGACGACCCGGTAAGGAACTTTCATGAAGGTTATAGATGTTGAGCGTATCGTGGTGGAGATCCCCTTCACAGAGCGCCAGAAGCAGATCACCGCGCGGGAGATCTACAGCTGGTGTGTGATGGAGTTGTGCAAAGTCACTGCTGACACCGGTCACGTCGGCTGGGGTGAGACGGTGCTGCACTATACCTGGGGACGTGTAACCGATGATGCCGTCAAGCGGGTCATCGGTGCCAGCCCGGCGGAAGCGATGCACGATGACAGCCTGGGCAGTGGCCTGCAAATGGCCCTGTTCGACCTGGTGGGCAAAATCCTCGAGGTTCCCGTGCATCAGCTTCTCGGACAGAAAGTGCGCGATTGGACACCGATCAGTTGGTGGTCGATCGACGCTTCACCCGAAGACTGGGCAGCGGAGGCACAGGATGCCGTCGCCGCGGGATACACAAGTTTCAAGAACAAGCCGCGTCCCTGGTGGGATATTGTCGCCCAGGTCGATGCCATCTCCAAGGTTGTGCCACCGTACTTCAAGCTGGATCTCGATCCCAACCAGACTTGGCAGAATGCGGCAACGGCGATTCCCATCATCAAGAAACTGGAGGCGTATGGCAACGTCGCCATGTTCGAGAGCCCGATCCCACAGACCGATGTGCTCGGCAATCGGCAGATCCGTCAAGCCAGCTCTCGACCGGTGGCGATGCACTTCGGCTCACCACCGTTCATAACCTGTGTGCGCGAAGAAGTCTGCGACGGTTTCGTCGTCTGCGCCGGCAAGTCCCAGGTGCTGAATCAGGGGACCCTCGCCGCCGAGGCGCAGATGCCATTCTGGCTGCAGCTGGTCGGCAACGGCCTCATGACGACCTGGGCGGCCCATCTGGGTGCTGTGCTGACACACGCCACCTGGCCGACCATCACCTGTGTCAACATTTTCAGCGAGAACCTCTTGCAGTCTCCCATCGAGGTGATCGGCGGCTACCAGAAGGTCCCCGCAGGGCCCGGCCTCGGTGTCGAGATGGACGAAGAAGCCATTGAGCGTGTCCGGGTTCCGGATGAACGGCTCAAACCCTTCGCCGATCAAGGCAAGCCGTACGCGCTGCCTGAGCCAAGATTGCTCAATACGATCGTCTACCCCGGGGGCAGTTGCGTGCATATGGCTTCCACAAGCCAGGGGTATGGCTACTTCACCAGTGGTCACGGTCCGGCGCAGGTAGAGGGGACTCGACTGGAAATTACGCCAGATGATGGGTCCAAAGAATGGGCAGACCTCTTTGAACGTGCCGGCAAGCACCCTGTACGGGCCCGTTGGAATGGCTAGTTTTTGAAGGTTCTCATCATGAGTGACATGGAAGGCGTCAGTGGCATCGTTACCTGGAGCCAGGTGAACGGTGGTGCCCCCATGTACGAAGAGGGTCGCCGACTGTACACCGAAGAGATCAACGCTGCCGTCCGGGGTGCCAGGAAGGCGGGTGCGACGGAGATCGTCGTCGTCGACTGCCACGGTGCAGGGGGAGACTGGTCCTTCAACTCCCTCATCCCCGAACTGCTGGACGAGGGCTGTGAGTGGGTCGCTCATCACCGGTGGGGGGCGTATACCGAACTACTGGAGCAGGGCTGTGACGCGGCGTTGATGGTCGGTATGCACGCCCGCGCCAATACGGCGGACGGCGTCATGTGCCATACGATCTCGACGACGAACTGGCGCAATCTCTGGTTCAACGATGATTGTGTCGGGGAAACCGGGATCAACGCAGCGCTGTGCGGCTTCTACGACTGCCCCGTGGTGCTGGTCACCGGGGACGAGGCGGTGTGCCGGGAGAGCCGGGCGTTGCTCGGCGACAATATCACCACTGTCGCCGTCAAACGAGGATTGTCCCGCCGTTCGGCCCGACAGATCCCTCCGGTGCGAGCTCGACGCATGATCGAGGCGGGCGCGTATGCCGCTCTGACAGGAGATCTGTCGGCGGTCCGCCCCTACAAACCGGGAGATCCCTGCACGATTACGGTGGAGCTCCCGGTAGAGCAGGCCAGCGATTTTCGCGGCCGTCCCGGCGTCGATGTTGTGGACGGCGACACGAAGGCTGTAAGCCGCGGTGCCACGTGGATGCAAGCCTGGAACCAGATCTGGAGCTATTGAACCATGGGATCGATTGACTGGCCTCTCGAAAAGCTGCGCGAGTACCGGCCGGAACTGACCGCCGCCGATGATTTCGAGACATTCTGGCAGCAGAACCTGGCGCAGAGTTCAGCGGTGCCGCTCAACGCCGAGTTTGTCGAACTGAAGAGCTCCCTGCCCGGGGCGCGGGTCTACGATGCCGCCTTTGATGGTGTCGACGGTGTGCGTGTGCGTGGCTGGTTCCTGACGCCCCTCGACACGACCCGGCCGCGCCCGGCCGTTGTGCGTTTCATCGGT
>CALFPI010000695.1 GCA_937919035.1 uncultured Gemmatimonadaceae bacterium | reverse complement strand
CTGGGCAACCACGATGACCGACAATTGCGTCAGCTACGCGAGCACGCTGCCGGCACCGAACCGCGCTTCAAGCATGACAATCAACGGCAGACGTTCAACAAGCTCGCCGCCGTGGCGGCACCGCTGCTGGTCTGGCTCGAGCAGCGTGCGCTGTACATCGAGGACGAGGGGTTTGTTCTCGTACACGCCGGCATCCATCCCGAAAAAGGCCTGTCCGGCACAACGCGCGACGAATTTCTCACGATCCGCACATGGCCGCCCGCAGATGGCATCGACGGCCGCCGCTGGCACGACGTCATCGCGCCGATGCAGGACCGTACTCTGGTTTTTGGTCATGATGCACCGGGAGGGCTCGTCATGCGGCGCACCGAAGAGCATCTGCCGCCATGGCTGCTGGGCCTGGATTCAGGCTGCATCTACGGGGGGAGCCTGAGCGCCTGGATCATGGAGGAACAGCGCCTCGTGCAGACCAACAGCCGTCAGGCAGATGGCAGCCGTTGGTGGCACTGATGTGCCGGGGTCAAAGCCGTTGTCAGCAGCCGGCTCGCTGCACCAGATGCTGGAACAGACCCGACCAGGAATCCCCCATACGTTCGGGGTGAAACTGCACGCCCAGTATCTGGCCATCTGCTGTTTCGATCGCCTCGACAAGGCCATCCGTGCTGCGGGCACTGACACGTAGTCCTTCACCAACCTCGGATACAGCCTGCAGATGGAAGCTGTTGACTCGTTGCTCGCCGGCGGCCAGATCGGCCAACAAGCTGCCCTGCGTCACGTCGATTTCATGGAACACTTCTTCGCCACCATTGCGTGACGGGGTGTGTGGCTCGGCGCCGAGCCGTTGCTGTGCATCGGCATAGATGCTGCCGCCGAAACGGGCGTTGATGAACTGCATGCCGTAGCAGATCCCGAGAACGGGCCGTTGCCGCCCCCGGAGCACCTCCCACGCCCAGAGATCGGCTTGTGCCCGACGAACCGGTGTGGGTGGAAGATCTGCTGGCAGATCTCCCTCGAGCCGATCCGTGATCGCTGGACCACCGGTAATCACGAGTCCGTCGAGGTGCACCAGCAGGGGCTGCAGACTGTCCTGCGATGCTGCCATGGCTACGATGACCGGGCAGCCACCGGCACGCTCGACAGCATCGACATAGTAGCCGTCCAGATTCTGTTTCCAACGCCCGTCGTCGGTCACGGCGATGGACGTCGTAATGCCGATGAGCGGACGACTGGACGCCGCCATGTTCACACCCTCGATCGCATACGGGCCAGGAACAGCTGATCGTCCAGCAATGTCAGGGCCATGAATGTGCCAAGATCGCTGCGTGCCGGATCCGCCGCCCGCACCCCCGCCGTCAGAAAGGCGCTGCCCCCGTCGCTGCCCGGGGCCAGCTCCACGAGAGTCCTGTTGAGGATGTCGACCTCTTCGTCACGGCCCCGCAGTCGATCCCCCAGCCAGACAACTACGGCGGTATCCGTCGCCTGATCCCGCAGTGCCTCGGCGAAGTCCTGTTGAGAAACACCAAGGAATTCGAGGATACGACGGTCGAATCCCGAGTCCTCACCGAACCAGTAGGCGCCCGCGAGCCCGGCATTGTGCGCCCGTCCCTTGTCGATCATGCGCGCCAGCCCATAGGCGCCGCCGAGGGTGTTGTCGAAGGGGCTGCGAGGCGGCCTGCGGCTCAGGTCCACGATGCCGAAGGAATTCTCGTCATCGATGTCCATCAGTTCGAAGTACGTCGTCACCTCCGGGCGATCCGGGCAGACGACATCACGCCGCGCCCGGAAGGTTTCAGCGATGTCCGGCGTGCGCAGGCCGCGCCCCGTGAGCCACTCGTTGAACACACTGGCAGCGCTGGCTGTGATCGTCGACTGACCCGCAATCGACTCGGCCAATTCCACATCATTCGGATTGCGCCAGGCTGCATCTTCGAAGGCTTCCTCGGTGATCTGGAGGAAT
>CALFPI010000694.1 GCA_937919035.1 uncultured Gemmatimonadaceae bacterium | reverse complement strand
AGCAAGGGAACCCTGAATGAAGGAGGGATTCGCGTGCCTTTCCTGATATCGGCACCAGGCCGAGTGCCGGCTGGTGAAGTTCGTAACCAGGCCGCAACCAGCCTCGACATTCTGCCTACGATCGCCTACCTAACCGGAGCGCAGTTGCCGGACAAGGAATTGGACGGGGTCAACCTGGCGGGGGTCCTGGCCCGCAGTGATGAGCCATCACCGCACCCACAACTGCACTGGGTGTATGGCAATTCCTGGGTTGTGCGTGAGGCTCAATGGAAGATCCTAGGCGATGTCAGTGACGATACCCTGGCGCTGTACGACCTGACCAATGATCCGGGTGAGAAGAATGATGTCGCCGCGCAAAATCGTGAGGTCACGTCGTATCTCATCGGCCGCCACAATGAGTGGATTCGCCACACGATGAAGGAAGCGGCGGCCAACGGCTACGGCAATCCTTGAGACTGCCAGGCCACTGGTGAGACATGAAGGCTCCCCCGTGATTTTCTTGCGAGTTCCATAAGGCATTGTAAATAAATGTCTTACAGTTATTTTATTGCGGCTGTTGGGCAAGGCATCGTACGCGCCGAGTCTGCGCCGACGGCGGACATTTATTGTCGAGCAGGGGCAGATGATCCCGGCAGGGCTCATCCTTGGTTTTGGGGCTTGAAAAAATTATTCGCTAAGCCTTGCGAGTTGATTATCTTACTTATCAGTACGCGCGCGCCACGGTGGCCGCGTGATTATCCTGTTGGCAGCTGTCTCCCATTCTGGCTCAGTTCAGTCCGGTGTGAGAACGACGACCAACGTACACACCAAACACGGGAGAATTGCCGTGTCTGAGCGCAAGACTGGGACAGTAAAGTGGTTCAACGACGCCAAGGGCTTCGGTTTTATCGAGTCTGATTCCGGCGACGTTTTCGTCCATCACTCCGCCATCCGTGGTGAGGGCTTTAAGTCCCTCGCCGAGGGTCAGAAAGTGGAGTTTGATCTGGTGCAGGGCCAGAAGGGCCCGGCAGCTGAGGGCGTTCAGCCTCTGTAGGCTGCTGTCCAAGCGACCAAAGAAGATGCTTTAATCCTTCTTCGGTTCGCGCCAAGTCAGATTGAAAAAAGGCCCTGTCATCCTGAGGATGGCAGGGCCTTTTTCTTGGCCGCCACGGTCGCCGGCTGAAATGACTGGTCATCATCGCCTCGGCCATAGCCGGGATCAACTACATCGCCGTGCCGCATCGTTCTGACGACGCACCCACGACGTGGCCGTTGCGGCAATTACCACGCTGGATCCTGCCCGAGCCTCACCTCTGTGGCGGGCGGTTCCCTACGAAATCGCCTGCCATGTTCGGAATCTTCGCGACCAACCCTGACGAATCCCTGTGCGCCTCCATTGCCTGGAATCTGTGGACGGAGGGGCGCCTGGCAACGGACCTGCTCGCAGGTGCGCTGCCGGGGATCGAACACAGCGTCTACTGGACGCCGCCCTTCTACTATCTCGTGCTCGCCGGCTGGCAGGGGTTGTGGGGGCCAGGTCTGCTGTCCGTTCGCTGCTTGTCCCTCGTTCTTGGACTAGCAGTCCTTGTCATTCTATGGCAACGTCGCCGCCACGTCGGTCCCGCTGCGTGGACGGCGAGCGCCATCGTCATCTTCGATCCCATGTTTCAGCGTGCCGCATCGATGGGTCGCATGGACATGCTTGCCATCGCCCTGACGGTGGCGGCTATTGTGGTAATCGAGCACGGCAGGAGTCGTCGCCGCTGTCTAGCCGCCGGCACACTTGCCGCCGCCGCACTTTTGACCCATCCCCTGGGCGCTGCCGCGGTCGTCGCCGTCGGCCTCACGTGTCTGCGTGGCCGGCTGCCGGCGGTGCTGCCGTTCCTGCTCGGTTGCGCCCCATTGCTTCTGGCGTGGATGGTGTACCTGAGTCTCGACCCGGAGACTTTTGTGGCGCAGATGGGGCTGCAGTTGGCGGTGAAGGCGGACCATGCACGCTCGCCTATCGACAATGTGGTCCGTCTTGTCGACTTCTATGGTTCGTTTGCTGCAGTCTTTGTGGGCGGCTTCATCGGCGGCATGGTCGGTTTGCTTCGGGGGCGGCGACATCTTGAACCCTGGTTGATCGGTATCATCAGCCTGTGCCCGGTGATCATCTTCTCCGGTGAGCTCATCTACCCCGCCTACCTGGCGCCATTCACGGCGGTCGGGCTCTGCCATCTGTTGGCCGACTTCCGCTGGGGACGCCGCGCACTGGCAGCAACGGTAGCCGTCTTCGCCATCCTGAACGTCGTCGACCCACCACCACTAGCAGGAATCGACCCGCAATACCAGAGCTACTGCGATTATGTTTCATCGCACTTGGGGTCGGGCCATTCGGTTATCGTCGCCGTCGTGCCGGATCCTTGGTTTGGCCTGCAGGGGCGTGCTGATCTGCGCTTACGCCTCGCCCCGCCGGTGTTGATCCCTGAAGACCGGCTGCGTGCCTACGTGGCCCAGGCTGACGACATCGTCATGGGCGGGTTCAATCCACCCGGATTCTATCCGATTCTCAAAAATTGGGAAGAACTGTCCGCGCCGGGACAGAACTTGTGGTGGCTCGACCGTGGCCAGTTCCTCGGGTACGAGGATATCCGTGACAGGCTTCAAGTCCGCTAGGGCTACTTGCTGCCTTGACGGAAACGTGGGCGCCGTGCGAAGCTTGTGATGCTGCCTCACACACCGTCACCGGGCCAGCCATCGCTCTACGGTCGATAGGGCGGTGTGTCTACCGACAGCCCGAAGGGTGATCACCCCCCCCTGATCCCCAATGACTTGTAGAACACCGATACCCGACCCGAGGCGTCCCGTATGTCCTTTGACAACGAGATTGGCAATCCGATGGGCAAAGACGAGGACTTCGTTGTCGATCTCGATGCGCTGGTGGTCGAAAGGTACGAGGACTCTCCGTGAATCCTGACGGACCCATGCCGGCACATGACGCGGGCTGGCCGCGGCTACAGCAGAGCCTACGCCACAATGGTGCCTTGTCACGCCGCCAGTGGTTGCGCTCCGCTGCGGGTGCTGCCGCCGGGTTGGCCGCCGCTCCGTACATGGCCCTGGCGCAGTCCGGGCGTCGTCCTCCCAACATCATCCTTATCCTGGCCGACGATCTTGGCAGCCGTGATCTTGGATGTTTCGGCGCGGATGACCTCATCACGAGCAATCTCGACAGCCTCGCCGCCAATGGCGTGCGCTTTGAGCAGTTCTACGTCACCGCCCCCGCGTGTTTGCCGTCCCGTGTGAGTTTGCTCACGGGCCGCCACCCGCAGCATTTCATGGAGGGGGGGATTGGTATGGTTGGTTCTGCGGTGACCCTCGCCGAACTGCTGGGTGCCAACGGCTATGACACCGCCGTGTATGGCAAGTGGCACCTCGGTCACGGGGCCGAGGTCAGTCCCAACGGGCAGGGCTTCGACCATTTCGTCGGCTTCAAGTTCGGCGCCATCGACAACTACTCGCATTACTACTACTGGGGGGAAGGCGCGCGGCCCGGATTCTGGCGCGATGCCGAACGGCACCTCGAGGCAGGCTCGTATTTTCCCGACATCATGACCAACGAGGCGGTGCAGTTCATCAACGCCGAGAAGGACCATCCCTTTCTCCTCTATCTGCCTTTCAACATGCCCCACTACCCGTTGCAGCCGCCAAACTCAAACTTCATGCAGTACGGACATGTCGCCGATCCAGCGCGTCGCTTCTATGGGGCGTGTGTTACCGCCATGGACGAGCGCATCGGGCAAGTCATGCAGGCTGTTGCCGACAACGGTCTCACCGAGGATACCGTCGTCATTTTTCTCAGTGATCACGGGCACTCTGAGGAGGCCGACACCATGGGCGGCGGCGGTCGCTCGGACCCCTTTCGTGGCGGCAAGGGCACGCTCTGGGAAGGTGGGATTCGTGTTCCGTGTATCGTTTCCTGGCCGGGGACGCTGCC
>CALFPI010000693.1 GCA_937919035.1 uncultured Gemmatimonadaceae bacterium | reverse complement strand
AATGTGACTGGAGTTCAGACGTGTGCCGTGTGCTCTTCCGATCTAAGCCGAACTGGAGACCGAAAGAGCCCAGCCCGAGTGCCACACCCAACCCGGCACGGCCGATGAAAACGTGGAACAGACGGAAGCCGAGCCACAACGACTGACCGCTGAACCAGACGCCCGCCAGGCTCAACACAAGGACCAGCGGTGACAACCAGAACAACAGACAGGCCAGCGCGCTGAGAATCAAGCCCAGCGTCGCATTGACGCCCGTCCCCTTCCTCGTCTGCTCCAGTTCCTCTGCTGCTGCTTCTGCCGGCGTAGGGACGGGCTCCTCTGGCGCTACGGGCTCCAGTTCCGGCGGGCCCGCTGCCTGCTGGCTTCTAGCGGCGAGCAGCCTGGCGACCCAGACGAAAGTCCAGAGAAGAACGCCGAAGGCAAACAACAGGAAGAGGATGGCAAACAGCCAGAATACTGACATGATGGGTCGAATATACCTCGTTGTGTCGTGTTGCGAACGGCGCTATTTTCACCGGCCCTGTCCGACAACTTCATCCACCATCCAGCAAGCCGCAGATACAGGAGCTGATCCATGCCACGCGTAAGCAAGGCCGACTACACCATTGGTGTCGTCGGCGTCGGTCGAATGGGCGCCAATATCGCCCGCCACCTGCAGGAGGACGGCTTTCCCGTCACCGTCGTCTATGACGCTCACAAGCCTCTGGCGAGCAAACTGGGACGCGAACTGAAAGCCCGGGTTGCAGCGGACCTGGCCGACGTAACGGCCCACGCCGACTTCATCATCACCGTTGTCACCGACGACGCTTCCATGAAGAACATCTTCGCCACCCGTGGTGACAGTCTGCTCACCGGGGCCCGGGGCAAGACTTTCATCAACTGCGCCACGGTTTCTCCCGATGTCCATGTTGAGGTGGAGAAACGCGCAGCCAAGGTCAAGGCGCGCACGCTGGAGGGTTGCATGGCCTCCTCCATCACGCAGGCACGCGAGGGCACGCTCTATCTCATGTGTGGCGGCAAGAAGCCGGTCTTTGACCGCTGTAAGCCCATCCTCGACAGCATGAGCGTCAGCCTTCGCTACATCGGTGGCTCAGGCAAGGCCGCCCAGGTCAAGGCACTGGTCAATATGGTAATGAACATCAACACGGCAGGACTCGCCGAAGGCCTGGGCCTCGGCAAGGCGCTGGGCCTCGACCTGAAAGTGCTGATGGAGGTCTTCTCCCAGACGGGCGCAAATTCTCGCGTGCTCCAGACCGACGGCGAAGACATGGTCGCCCGGGACCATGAGTGTTACTTCTCGGCTTCTCATGCCGCCAAGGACTCAGGCATCGCCCTGCGGGTCGCCGCCAGCAAGAACATGCAATTGCCCCTGGCCAGGGCCGCCAAAGCGCAATTCGACCGGATGATCCAGATCGGCAAGGGCGAGCTGGATAAGTCGGGTGTCGCCGAACTCACCTTCCCCGGGCGGTCCGGGGGCGCCGGCAAGAAGAAGGCAGCCGCAAAAAAGGCAGCCGTAGCCAAAAAGAAGGCTCCCGCAAGCAAACGCTAGCCTGCGAAAAAATCAGCCCATGAGGGGAGGCACTCGGTGAGTGTCTCCCCTTTTTTCAGCTTCGCCCGTGGCGAATGTCGACCATTCGTGCCGTCAGCTCGTGCTGCAGCGGCTGTCCCGCAAAGAAGCGGAGGAAGTCCTGCACCGTGTAGCCGTAATAGCGGTGGAAGGCATTCTGTGCGTGCCAGGCGATGTGTGGCGTACAGAAGACATTCGGCATGCCCCGCAGCACATGATCCGCGGGCAGAGGCTCGGGATCGAAGACATCGAGACCGGCAATCAGTTTTCCTGCTTGCAGACGTGTCACGAGCGCTGGCTGGTCGAGTACTTTGCCGCGGGAGCAATTGATCAGGATTTTCCCCTCCCCCAGGCGTTCGAGCTCGGCCGCACCAATCAGGCCCTCGGTCTTCGGCGTGAGTGGTACCTGCAGCACGAGGATATCCGCATGGTCGAGGACCTCACCGAGTTCTGCCCGGCGAATCTCCATGGTTCTGACGAGATCTTCAGATACGTACGGATCGCATACCAACAGATCGACACGAAAAGGTGCGAGCAACTCGATGAGACGCTGGCCGACGTGCCCGCACCCCACAAGCCCCACCTTCCGCCCCGTCAGTTCGCCGTTGACGAAGTCGTCATTGCCGGTTTGCGCCCACGTATCCGTCCCGGCCATCATCTGTCGGTACACCGAACCGGCATTGCGCAGGCAGAGCAGCATCAACGCCAGATCCCACTCGGCCACCGGGTGGGCTGACGACAGGTTGTCGGCATCGATGACATGGATCCCTCGCCGCGCCGCCGCCTGCAGATCGATGCCGGAGCCAAATCGATCCGAGCGCAGACCGACGACCCGCAGATCCATGGCGGCGTCGAGCACCCTTGCCGTCAGCGCCGGTACATGCCCGCCCAGCTTGATCAGGCCGCTGCAGCCTGCAAGCTCGGCAATGAGTTCGTCCTCGCTGAGGACCCTGTCGACGGGAACCAGTTCGGCAATCTGCAGCAGTTGTTGACGGCTCGCCTCGTCAATCCAGCGGCCTGGATCTTCAAGAATTTTGTAACACACAGACTCACTCATGTTGATTGCTCCTGGCCTCTCGACCCATCAACGCCCTTCATCGAGATCCAGGCCCACGCGCCCACAGCGAGGAACAGGATCGACGTAGCAACAAAAACCGACCGGAAGCCGTAGTGCGCTCCCAGGTACCCACCGGCCATCGGCCCCGCCGCCCAGCCCAGGGCGGCGGCGCTGGACATGACACCAAACGCCTTGCCTCGATCCTCTTCGGCGACGATACCGGTAATCAGCGTATTGGCCACGGGACGCGTGGCTCCCGTTGCCAATCCGGCAAGCACCACAAGGATGGCGAACATGGCAACGGACTGGGCGTATCCCTGGGCCAGATAGAAGAAGGAAGCAGCCACAAGTCCGCCAACGAGCACCCGCCGCGGCCCGATACGATCACTGAATCGACCCATGACCGCAGCCGACACAGCACCCACAAGCCCTCCGGCGGCGAATACAGCACCCGCCAGGGAGACGATGTCACTGCGCCCTGCCAGTTGCTGCAGGAACAGAGGCACCACGGGCATGACGAAACCAAAAGCAAAAGACATGGAGGTGACCGTGAGGACCAGCACCAGGAATTTCCGCAAGGAAAGCAGGCGCCACATTTCGCGCCCCGGTATGCGGTATTTTGACGAGCTTTCGACCTGACGCGCCCGCGTGAAGTCCTCGCCCACGAGAATCTGCACAGTGATGCCGGCGATGATGACGGCGATGCCGGACCACAGGAAACAAGCCTTGTAGCCGAAAGCATCGATCAACGGACCGCCGATGAGAGGTCCCACAGATGCACCCAGCATGAACGCCCCCTGCATCAAGCCCAGAGCGAAACCGAGATGCTTGCGAGGCGTCGAGGTGGAAACCAGGGTCAGGCATGCGGTTACGGTCCCGGCGAGGGCGCCCTGCAGGACGCGGGCGACAAGCAGTTGCTCCACGGATGTGACGTAGGCCATGACGAGCACGCTGATGCCGCCGCCGATCATGGATCGCACAACCATGGGCTTGCGGCCATAACGATCCGCGAGGCTGCCCCACAATGGCGAGGAAATCGCCATGGCCAGTCCCGCCGCTGTACCCATCCGTCCCGACCAGACAAGAGCCTGGCCAAGATCGCCAACGTTGAACTCCTGGATGTAATACGGCAGAAAGGGCTGGACCGCCTGAAAGCCGATAATGGCCGCCACTTCCGCCACCCACAGGGTGTAGAAGTTTCGACGCCATCCCGCGTACTCGTCGCGCCCCTGGTTCACACAATGCTCCCAACGTAAAAGAGGGCAGTCCATGGGACTGCCCTCTCCTCGTAACTATGGAACTGCGCCACGTCGATGCTGTTGCCACTCACCTGAGGGCCGAAACACCCCCACCCTTGATGGCCCGTGAGACCTCCTTTTCGACGTCTCCCTGTTTGACCATGGACGTATCGCCAATCGTCTCCTGCACCAGGATCCCATGGGCGGCCCCCCACTGAACCGCGTCAGCGGCGCTGTGTCCCTTCAGCAAGGCAGCGATAACCCCGGCTGCAAAGGAATCCCCACCACCCGTTCGATCTGCGATCTCGATGTTCTCTCGCACAGCCGCCTGGTGAATCGTATCGGTGCCGACTTCGTACAGCACAGCACCCCAGTTGATCCGATCGGCAGACAGAGCGCCGCGTAGTTGTGTGCCGATGTACTTGACGTTCGGGTAGTCCTTCGACACCTGGCGCAGCATCTTGGCATAGACGGACAGCCATTCGTCGAAGCTCGCTTCCTTCGGCACCTTCTCGGTTTCGTACCCCAGAGCGTCGTCGAAATCGTCGTGGTTGCCGACAAGGAAGTCCACGTGTGGGACGATTGCACGATTGATCTCGCGGGCCCGATCCTTGTTGGGCTCCACCTTGGACCGATAGTTGAGATCGAAAGATCGACCCGCGCCGTGCTCCTCGGCCTTCTTCATACCCTCCAGCGCCAACTCCGCCGTTTTCGGGGATAACAATGTGTAGATCCCTCCGGTACTGAACCAACGGGTCCCCAGAGTGCCGAACAGGTGATCCCAGTCGACGTCACCAGGGCCAACTTCACGTACCGGCGTATGTGCGCGGTAGTACTCGGTTACCGACGGCAAAACTCCTTTGCCGGCCCAGGTGAAGTTGACGCCGTTATGCAGCGTCCCCTTGCCATCGGTGTGATACTTTCCCTTACCGGAATTGTTGAACCAGATGATGTGTTGGGTATCGAGACCCGCCTCGCGCAACTGGTTTTCGATATTGCGCCCGATCCCGTCATCTACCAGAGCTGTGACGACGGCACAACGCAACCCGAAGCAATAGCTCAGACCTTCGGTAACATTGGTTTCGCCCCCACCGTGCCAGATGCGCGCCGTCCGGGCCCGGGCGGTCGGTACAGCACCCGGATCGATACGCATCATCACCTCACCGAGAGAGATGGCGTCGTAGTGCGTGTCCGCAGCCGACTTCAACGTCAGCTCAGCCATGTCCTGTCCTGCCTCCTGTTCATGTTGTGGGCCTCGACCTGCTCAGCCTGCCATCGATGGCAGACCCTCGAGGGCTTTCAGGTTTTCATCGAGCATCTGCCGGGTAAACTCATGTCCCTGCAGGTTTCCGCCAAAATACGCGGCATATGCAGCCATGTCGAAGTGACCGTGACCACTGAGATTGAAGGCGATGACTTCCTCGTCCCCTGTTTCCTTGCAGCGCAGGGCTTCGTCCACCGCACCCTTGATCACGTGTGTCGCCTCCGGCGCCGGCACGATGCCCTCGGTGCGTGCGAACTGGACACCAGCCTCAAAACACTCGAGTTGCTGATACGCCCTGGCCTCCATGTGCCCTTCGTTGAGCACGTGACTTACAAGGGGAGCCGCCCCATGGTAGCGCAGGCCACCGGCATGCACCGGCGCTGGTACGAACCCATGTCCCAGTGTGTGCATGGGCATCAGCGGCGTCATGCCAGCGGTGTCGCCGAAGTCATAGCGATATTCCCCCTTCGTCAGGGTCGGGCATGAAGCAGGCTCGCAGGCGAC
>CALFPI010000692.1 GCA_937919035.1 uncultured Gemmatimonadaceae bacterium | reverse complement strand
ACGGACTCGGGCTGCGACGGACTGCGGGCGACGAAGTCCGGGTGAAAGGGGCGCCCCGTCGGTGTGCCGGTCTTCTGATAGCGCAGATCCATACTCCAGCGCACGGTGTCGCTTCGATTCGACGTCGATCGATGCGGGATCTCCTTGTGCACGAACAGTACGTCCCCCTTTTCCATGGGCAACGTCAGGACCTCGGCATCCGGCATTTCCTCGTCGGTGATGACGGTGCCTTCGCCGCCGCGCGTGACATGTTTACGCACACCACCCCCATGGGTCCGGGGCATGATCTGCAGACAGCCGTTCTCGGGAATGGCCGAGGACAGCGGCAGCCACACGGTCAGAATGAAGGTCGGATCCGCCTCTTCCCAGGTAACGCCGGCGTCCTGATGCCAGGGTACCACGTGTGGATCACTGCCCCGCGGCGCCAGTCCACCAGGGAGCTTCGGGCGGATGTGCTGGATCGGACTGCAGGTGATCTCCGGGCCGACAAAGGCCTCGACCATGTCGAGCAGGTTGTCGTTGCGCAGGAAGGCGAAGGACGCCCTGCCCCGCAGGTGCATGATGTCGAGTTCGGGGTAGATCTCGTTGCACTCCCGACAGATCAGCGCCAGGCGCCGATCAAAGGGCGCCCCGGCATGAACGTCGGTGATCTTGCCTTCGCTTTTCAGTTCCGCCGCCCGCCGGTCGATGTGTGCCTCGTACTCCTCGATCACAGGATCGAGGTCGGCATCGGTGAGGGCATCGCGCACGACGAGATACCCCTGTTCTTCGAACTGGCCTGTCTGTTCCTGCGTCAGTCTCATGGTCCCAGTCACTTTCATAGCACTTTCGGCGTAAACTTCCGGCTGCATCTGCAGGCCTCAAGTATAGCCAACGCACCTTGCGCGCCGCGAGGGCGGCCCGTTATTTGCCAGCCATGACCATACGAATCGGTGTCGTCGGCTGCGGTTCCTTCGCGCGCAGCTTCATCCCCCTGCTGCAGGCGCATCCTCTGGTGGATGGCGTCGTGCTCTGCGATGTCGACGCCGACAAGCGCGCCGCCGCGTCGCAGACCTTCGGCCTGCCCGAAACTTCACCCTCCCTGGATGACTTGTGCGGGGATGACTCGATCGATGCCGTCGCCATCTTCACGCAGAACTGGCTGCATGCGCCGCAGGCGATCACCGCGCTGCGGGCGGGCAAACATGTGTACAGTGCCGTGCCAACGGGGATCACCCAGGACGAGATCAGCGGTCTCGTGTCTGCCGTGCAGGACTCCGGATGCGTCTACATGCTCGGCGAGACCAGCTACTACTACCCGGCCGTACTCTACTGTCGACAGCGGTTCAGTGCCGGCGACTTCGGCCGTGCTGTCTATGCGGAGGCTGAGTATATCCACGACTTCGATCACGGTCTCTACGATGTCATGAAGTGGCGTGGCGGGCAGCGCTGGCGCGAGACCGCAGGTGGTCCCCCCATGCACTACCCGACGCACTCGACGAGCCAGATCCTCTCCGTCACCGGCGCCCGCATGACACATGTGTCCTGCCAGGGCTTCGTCGATGACCACGAGGACGGTCTCTTCGGCCCTGGCGCCAATCGCTGGGACAACCCCTTCAGCAATCAGACCGCCCTGTTCCGTCTGTCCGATGGCTCCTCATGTCGCGTCAACGAAATGCGGCGCCTCGGTCACCCCGGTGCCGTGCGCATGTCCCTCTTCGGCACGCAGGGCAGCTTTGAGCAGCACGTAGCCGGGGCGCGCTGGTTGACCCGCAACGGACAGGATACCGAGGTCGTCGATGCGCAACTGGCCTGTGACGGTGTACCTGCCGCTGCACGGGGGGCGGATCCGATGGCCGTTGTCACCGCTGCCGACGGTACCCACGAGGGCATGTCGGTGCTGCATCCGGTGCAGCGCCTGCCGCGGCAATTTCTCAACAGCCCGAGCGGTCATGCCGGCTCCCACCAGTTCCTCATCGATGACTTCGTGCGTGCCGCCGTCGACGGCGCCGTGCCACCGAACAATGTCTGGGCGGCGGCGCGCTATGCCATGCCCGGAATCATCGCCCACGAATCGGCCATGCAGCAGGGCATGCTGCTCGACATTCCGGACTTCGGCGACGCGCCAGCTGCGCCCATCGAATACCTCGAGCCACCCTCATGAAGCCCGACCCCGCAGATGACAGCCGTACCCGTGCCCTTCCCGGCCAACTGACGCTGACCGTCGGCCCCGGGGGGCAGCTCGAGGGCAGTGATGACCGTGTTCTGCAGGCCGGTGCCGACTACCTGGCGGGTCTCGGCGGTGGCGTTCTGCAGATCCTTGCGGGCACCTACCAGATGCACAACGCCCTTTTTCTGCGCCCGAACCTGACGGTCCGTGGCGCCGGTCCCGAGACGATCCTGCGCAAAGCGGCCGGTGCCAGCACACCGCTGATACAGGAGTCCGACTGGTACGAGTACGGCATCACCGTGGAGGATCCATCGCTGTTTGCGCCGGGATGTGGCATCATGTTGCGTGGGTATTCGGCGTCCGGCGGACTGGCCGATGTCGTCCGCGCCACAGTCATCGCCGTCGATGGTCAGCGCATCACCCTGAACCGCCGCCCGGAGAAGAACTTCTGGCTCGATGCGAAGGCCACGGCAGCAACGCTGTTCCCCGTGCTCACAGCCGCCGAGGGGGTCTGCGACGTGCTCGTGGAAGATCTCGTGCTCGACGGCAATCAGGCACACAACCAGGAGATCAACGGCAACTACGCCGGCGCCGTGTTCCTGCAGCAGTGCCACCGGTTCACGTTTCGCCGCGTCGTCGCCCGGCAGTACAACGGTGATGGCTTCAGTTTCCAGATCTGCGACGACGTGCGCTTCGACGAGTGTCAGGCGCTGGACAACGCCAATCTGGGATTCCATCCGGGATCCGGGTCGCAACGTCCTGTATTCCGTCGTTGCCTCTCCCGCGGCAACAGTCAGGGCATCTTCTTCTGCTGGGGTGTGACGGATGGCCTCGCAGAGGATTGTGACTGTTCCGACAACCGAGATTTCGGCATCTCCATCGGCCACCGCGATACGGACAACCGCATCCACAATACACGCCTGCAGGGCAACCATCGTGTGGGTCTGCTGTTCCGCCAGCCGCTGAACGAGTTCCGCGGCGCCCATCGCAACGTCGTGGAACACTGTCACTTCATTGACAATGGTTTCGCCGAAGATGGCGTCGGCATCGACTTCCAGGGCGCCGCCCACGATGTCATGATCCGCGACTGCCGTTTCGAAGACTCCGGCCAGACGCGTCAGCGAATCGGTATTCGACTGTCCGCCGAGTCTCAAAACACACGCCTGGCGGGCAACAGCTTTATCGGCCTCGCAGAAGATATCGTGACGACGTGAGCGGCAGACCGGACGAGGCCCAGCTCACCGAGGGGTCATGCACCTTCCTGCGGCGGCACCAATGAGCGCGACATTCCTCGCTGTCGACTTCGGTACAACCAGCACAAAGTCCGCCCTGGTCGACCTGACGACGGGCATCTTCTCCCATCTGCGCCGTCACCCTGCCCTGCCGATGGTAGCAGCCGTTCCGGGTCACCACGAAGTCGACCTCGAGGCGATCCGGACACGTTTTGAACGGATCTGCCGCGATGCGTGGGCTGTCGAACCCTTCGAGGGCATCGTCCTGTGCAGCGAAATGCACGGCCTGGCAATATTGCACCCGGACACGGGTGCACCTCTGACCCAGTACGTCTCCTGGCTCGACGCGCGGGCTCTGCAATCGGTTGATGGTGTCAGCAGCGTCGACGCTGTGCGCGACCGACTCGGTGACGATCGTTTCCGCCAGCTCACCGGGATGCGTCCGCGCCCGGGCTTTCCATTGCTCAACCTGATCCACTGCGCCCGCACGCTGGAGTTGCCGGACGAGGTCGTTGTTGTCTCCCTGCCCGGATGGTTGGCCAACGGTGACAGCAACGCTCCCCCTGAACACCCGACCATCCTCGCCGGTATGGCACTCTTCGACGTTGTAGCCGGTTCTTGTTCTGCAGAATTGCTCGACGTCGTCCGCGATATCGGCGGGATCACGGCCCGCATCGGTTCACCGGCAACGGACGCGACCGTCGCCGGCACCTGGAACGGCCCGGAGGGCGGCGTACCGATCTACGCCGGCGTCGGTGATCATCAGTGTTCGGTGCTCGGCGCCGGTGTCGCCGGCCCGCAGGTGGCTTCCGTCAATCTCGGCACCGGCAGTCAGGTGGGGCTGGTGGATGGCCCGCTGCATGAGACCGTCGAGCATCGCCCCTTCTTCGATGGTCGGCATCTGTCGGCGGTGACCCACATCCCCTCCGGACGCGCCCTGAATGAGTTTGTCGGTTTTCTGCAGCAGGCAGCCGCCTTCGGCCGCCCTGCCGGGGATGTGCCGCCGGATATGTGGCAGGCGCTGGCACGGATCACGCCGGATGATGTCGCCGCCTCGCGGCTCGACGTCGACCTGGCGGTGTTTGACGGCGCCCGTGGCTGGTCGGGTGGTGGTCATATCGGCGGGATCATCGAGGGCGGCCTGACACCCAGACACTATCTGGCAGCGGTCCTCGGCGCCTTCAGTCGCCAGTATGGTCAGGTCCTGGATCAGTTGGACCCGGAGCGTAGCGTCCACCACGTCGCCCTCAGTGGCGGCATCTCCCGCAACCTGCCGCATCTGGCGGACATCGTCGCTGCCGCAAGCGGCCGTCAGGTGCAGGGCGCCGTGGAGCTGGACGAATCACTTCTCGGGCTGCGGGCTCTGGCGCTGCACTGCGCGGGTGTAACCGATACCGTCGCCATGGGCCAGGCTCGTTTTGGCCGCAACTGCCTCGTACAGGAAGAGCTCCCATGACCACCGGAAAACTCACCAAACGCGCCGCCATCATCAGCGGTGGAGCCGGCGCCATGGGCAGCGCCACAGCACGCCTCTTTGCCAGTGAGGGTGCCGCCGTCTGTGTCGCGGATCTGGATCTGGAGAAAGCCGAGGCCGTCGCCGAAGAGATCCGCAGCAACGGTGGCCAGGCGCTGGCGCTACGCCTCGATGTGCGCAACGCCGCCCAGTGGAACGGGGTCGTGGCGGACGCGGAACGCGCCTTCGGCCATCTGGACACACTGTGCAGTTTTGCCGGCGCCAACCACCGGGTCTCCTTCGACCGCCAGACGATGGAGATGTGGAACCGGATCCTCGGCATCAACCTGACTGGTTGTTTCCTGGGAACCAAAGTGATCGTTCCCGCCCTGCGCCGCGCCGGCGGCGGCGTCATCCTGCATACGGGATCGCTGGCAGCCCTGCGTCAGGGCGCCGGCGGGCCAGCCTATGGCGTGTCCAAGGCCGGATTGCTGGCCCTCACACAGACCACCGCCGCCGCCTATGCCGGCGACAACATCCGCTGCGTCCTCATCAACCCGGGGCACGTGGACACACCCTTCATCCGCGACAACGCCCCGCATAGCCCCAATGACGAGTCCACGAGCATCGACAACCCCGACAATTACCAGCGCCGAGTGGCAGCGACGCCGTTGGGACGTATGACGATGCCCGACGATGTGGCTCGGGCCTTTCTGTTTGCCGCGTCGAGCGAAGCATCGATGATCACCGGTTCGTGGATCAACGTTGATGGGGGCGCCGGCATCTGAACCCACGCC
>CALFPI010000691.1 GCA_937919035.1 uncultured Gemmatimonadaceae bacterium | reverse complement strand
TGGACGGCCCCACTGTAGCCTGTGTGACGGATGGCCGACCATGCGGGTTTGATGGCGGCAAACCGCGCGGCGATGCTGCCGCTGGCGGGATCCGTCAGGTTCTGCACGTCTGTCGCTGTGGCGCCGGCACTGATCAGGTCGGCGGGAACATAGTTCGCGAACAGGTCGCACAGCACGTCTGCAGGCCCTGCTTCAACCCACTCCTCCTCCTTGCGCAGATGCTCGTGTGTGTCGGCCAGGGCCTGGGACTGAATGTGCAGCGACAGATCGGTTGGCATAGGGTTGGCCTCGGGGCGAGCGGCGCGGCGAATTTCAGCGGGTGGAGAGCCAGAGTAGCCGACACAGCGAATGACGTCAACCGTGTTCCAGGTCGGGATGCTTGCCGTCGTGCCCGGGCGCAGCTACTCTCATTTCCATGCCCTGGCACCCCGTCTTCCTCCACTTTCCCATCGCTTTGCTCACGACAGCCGTAGTGGTTGACGCGGCGGCGCTGCTGTGCCGTCGCCCGAACTGGCAGCCGGGCGCCTACGCCCTGCTGCTGGCAGGAACCGTGGGGGCCGCCGCCTCGGTCTTCACTGGCAACGCTGACGCGGTTGCCTACCGTCAGGCAGATGTTGCGGCGGCGATCCAGGATCACGAAGACCTGGGAACAGCAACGTTTCTGCTGTTCCTGCTCATGCTGCTGGGCCGCCTGCCGGATGTTCTGCGGGCCGGTCGACGGGGAAGTATCCAGCCACCAGGGCAAGCCGGGAGACGGGCAGCCTGGCTGTGGCTGGCTGTAGGTGTCGTGGGCCTGGTCCTGCTGTATCTGACCAGCCACCATGGCGGCGAGCTTGTCTACCAGCATGGGGTCGGCCAGTATGGGGTCGGCCGGCAGAGCTTCGGCCCGCAAGATGTCGAAGCCCTCATGCCGAAAAAACTCTAGGTGCTGCGCTCCATGACTCGGCACTGGCCGTCGTCGAGCCCGACAACGACAATATCGGTGAGTCCGACGAACAGGCCATTCTCGACCACGCCCGGGATTTCGTTGATCGTGCGGTTGAGGCTGGCGGCGTCGTCAATGCCATCGACGAAGTGGCAATCGAGGATGAAGTTACCATTGTCGGTCACGTATGGTTCGTTGTCTTCACGGCGGCGCAGTTCAGCCAGGCGGCACAGGTCCACGAGGTGCAGCTTCGCCAGGCCCCAGGCGAAGGGGATGACCTCCACCGGCAGGGGAGATCGAGTGCCGAGACGGTCGACAAGCTTGCCCGGGTCGATGATGATGACTTCACGGGCACTGGCTGCAGCAACGATCTTCTCACGCAGCAAAGCGCCGCCGAGCCCCTTGATGAGATTGAGATCCGGGTCGACCTCGTCGGCGCCATCGATCGTCAGATCGATGACGGGATTGTCCTCGAGACTTTGGATATCGAGCCCCAATTCCTCACCCAGCGCTGCGGACGCCTCCGATGTGGGGATACACTGGACTTCGAGGCCTTCCGTCTCCACCCGTTCCCCGAGAGCACGAATGGCGAATTCCGCCGTTGAGCCCGTACCCAGGCCGACAATCATACCGTCGCGGATGTATTCCACTGCCTTGCGTGCCGCCAGTTCCTTGTGACGATCAGACATAATTTGGTCTCCCTCTCCCTACAATCGCATCAAATAGTGAATCTGGCGCCCGACTTCCTCGAAGCCGACATCCGGATAGAACTGCGAACCCACAGGGTTCTGTTCCAGGGTTTCGATCTTGGCAGCTTGCATGCCCTGACTGCGCATGAACTCCAGGGCGTGCGTCATCAACTGCCGGCCCAGGCCTCGTCCCTGGCATGCCGGATCCACGGCCATGTTGGGGATCCAGCCGATACGGGTGTCCTTGTCGAGGCGAGTTGTGATGTAGCCGAGGACCTCACCTTCCTCCTCAAAGACGAAGACACAGCGGGCATTGTCACCGGAAACATCGGCGTCAATGTGCCGCAATTTGCGGAAGCGCCAGTCCTGATCCCCGATGGGGCCGAATTTCTCCTCGATATTGCGGTCGATGGAGACGCCATCGAAGCAGATCGTGGTGATCTGCTTCAGGCGGCCCAGGTCCTGGGGGAGGTAGGTGCGGATCATCTGCTGCCTCGCGGTTTGTTTGGTGGCTGCCAGAATAGACGGGCCCCCGGCTCCTGTCAAAGCCCGGAAGGGTCGGTATCGTGACGTCCTTGACCGAGGGCAAGCCTGTTGTCGCCCACTGTGCCACGCCGTTTCTCTGGGATGGTGGCGGTGCCTGGATTCATAATCAGATCGCCTGGTTGCAGCGTTGGCACCCCGTGGTGCTGACCCAGGAAGCGCGCAACCTCGACCAGTATCCTGTAGCCGATCTGTGGACGGCAGAGGATCTGGCCATGGCCAAAGGGCTGCTCAACAGGATCATCCGCAAGTGGACCGGTGAGTATCCCTTCTATGCCGGAGTTCTGCAGGGCGCCGGCGCCGCTGTCGTGCACGCTCATTTCGGCTACCAGGGCTGTCGTTGCCTGCGGGCGATCCGGGCAACGGGACTGCCTCTGCTGACAACCTTTTACGGGGCCGACGCGACCAGTTACGCCCGGCTGCCGGAGTGGCGTCGCCGCTACACAGAGTTGTTCGCTCGGGGCAGGCTGTTTCTCGCTGAGGGATCACACATGGTGGCACACATCGCTGCTGCGGGGGCACCACTCGAGCGCATTCGAATCCATCACCTCGGTGTCGATACCCAGCAGATCCGCTTCCGGGAACGCCAGCCGGCAGATGTGGTGCGCGTGCTGATGTGTGGTCACTTCCGTGAAAAGAAGGGCTTCCCCGACGGCCTGCGAGCCCTTGGCCGTGTACGGCAGGGAGCGCCCGGTGTCGATTTTCAGGTCACGATCATCGGCGATGGACCCGAACGGGAGAAGATCCATGCGGGCATTGCCGAAGCGGGTCTCGAAGGGCGTACGAGGATGCTAGGCGTGCGCACATATCAGCAAGTCCTGCAGGAACTTGAATTATCTGACCTACTCCTTGTTCCTAGTCGAACGGCAACGGATGGGGACGCCGAGGGCGGCGCCCCGGTCGTGCTGCTCGATGCACAGGCCTCAGGCGTTCCCGTCGTGGCCACGACGCATGCTGACATTCCTGAATACGTCATCGACGGCGGCTCGGGGATGCTGGCTGCTGAGGGAGACGCCGACGCTCTGGTTGACGTATTGCGGCAGATGTTGTCGACACCGGAACGTTGGGCGGAAATGGGAAGACAGGGACGGCGACACGTGGAGGCCGAGTATGACGCCCGCCAGCAAGTGCAGCGGCTTGAGCGGATCTATGATGAACTCGTGGCAGATTCGGGCTGAACCCCACCAGATCCAAGGGCAACTGGGTCGTACTCAGGCGGCGTCCTGCAGGCGCCAGCAGGCTCGCTGGGCCCGGGCACGAGACAGCAGATCTCCATGCAGCAGCAGGGCCTCCTGGGCGCCAGGCAGCCCGGCGAGCGGATCGGCATCGCTGTGGTGCACGGCGCCGGGGTCCAGCCACTGCAAGGCCGCCGTCATGCCCTGGGCAGAGATCGGCATGCCCAGATATTCTCCACAGCGGTAGAGTTCGCCCCGGGCCGTTTCACGGTCGAGATACCACTCGTGCGCACTGACAAAACAATCCGTCTGCTCCACGATGTCCAGCAGGGCGTGGCTGTAGGCGCTCCACATCTGTAGCGCCAACTCCTCGGAAGAGCCGCCGAAAGAGGGTGCCAGGGCGGCCAGGTCGGTTCTGCGGGCCATGGAGCGGACGACGGCCGCCGGGTGCCTGATGATGACCGTCGGGCGAATGCGGCGGAAGCCCAATTCGACGAGGCTGCTCAACCAGAATGGGAACAGCAGCACACTGCGTGGGTCCTTCCATCCCCAGAAAGCGCAGCTGCCGAACTGGTTGGCGACATAGTCCTCGATCACCCCCAGATTGTCGGTCGAACGCTCCACCTTCTGGCTGAGGGCAGGGATCTGCAACAGCTGCACGGCCGTGCCGTAGCCACTGACATGGCATTCCATTGCATGCAGCAAACGCAAGTCAACGTCATAGAAGAACTCGTTCTCCCAGAATCCTTTAGGATTATCAGCCTGTGGCTGCATGAGAGGTTCACCGAGCGCCATTCCCAGCAGGTTCAGGGCTCGGGTGAACATCGACGTGCCGCTGCGGTGCATACCCAGAACCGGCACCACCGTCGCCTGCCCTCTGGGGACAGGTTGGGGGTTTGGAGTTTGTGTGGGGGTGGTCATGGGCGCGTTCCTTCCGGTCGGGCGGATCAGGGTTTTTTCTTCAACAGGACTTCGATGGCGGCGCGTCGCTTGGCCGGCAGGTCCCGCAGCACCGCACTGCGCCGTGCGCCGCCAAACCGCTGGAGGGTCAACGCGGCCGTTTCGTCGTCGAGGCTGGCTACGGTTGCGGAAGCCTCCTGCACAGATACGCTGGCCAACTGCCCGGCCAACTCATCCAGCATCTCGTCACGGCTCT
>CALFPI010000690.1 GCA_937919035.1 uncultured Gemmatimonadaceae bacterium | reverse complement strand
CCCGGTGACGGCGGAGGATCTGCGGCTCATCGACAATGTCGGCCACGGATTCACCAGAAAAGATGGCAATGTCACACTGACGCACAGCGAACTGGCACGTAATGGTGCCGCCGCCGGTGGCTATGACCTGTGGCTGCGCGAAGGTTCCAGTGGCACAGTATCTGATACACGGCTTACCGGCAGTGGCGAGGGTGCACGCCTGGAACTGACGGGGGTCATGACGTTGGCGCAGAACGAGTGGACCGGGTATCGGGTGGCGCTGCGTACGCGCAGTGCCAATCCGATTGTCCGCTCGAACGTCTTCAGCCATGTCGACACGGTACTGTCGGCCATGGGCTTCCGTGTGCCGACAACGTTGCAGCTGAATGTCATCAATGAGCCACAGGTGCTCGTCGCCAACGAGACCCAGCAGCCGCTGGATGCAGCACGAAACTGGTGGGGGACGACGGAAATGGCGACGATCTCCTCCGGCATGTCCGGTTCTGTCAATTGGGAGCCGCCACTCAACTTTGATCCGCGCCTGCCGGTGGAATTTGCGCTGGCGCAGAATTTCCCGAACCCCTTCAATGGCGCCACGGTCATCGACTTTTCCGTGTCGCTGCTGAACATATCCCTGAGCGCCGGTCAACCTATGGATCTCGATGTGCGCACCATCACCGGCGGACTGGTGCGCCATCTGTTTACCCAGGAAGCGGCGCCCGGGATCTACCGCGTGGTCTGGGATGGACGTGACGAGGCCGGACATCCGGCGGCCAGTGGTGTCTATTTCTACGAGTTGTCCGTCGGCCCCCTGCGCCTGCTCCGGCGGCTGACAGTACTGCGCTGATCAGAAGCCGCGGTCGTCGATGTGGACCCAGCCACTGCCGTCGGCGGCGACGGTGTTGCTGAAGGCGTCGACGAAGTCGACGCCGATCGCCAGTGCCAGGTTGTAAAAATCCTGGGCGCGTCGCGTATCCGGTACCGCCACATCGAGTGCATCTCCATACATATGGCGGCTGAAGAAGGCGCCGCCGATGGCGGCGTTGAAGCGTGGGCTGCGGAAGCTGGAGTTGATGACCAACGGCCCCCCCCAGGCCTGCCGCAGGTCCTGCACGTGCTGAGCGATCTGTGCGTCCACGTAGCAGCGACGGTCACCGTTGCGATCCGGCAGGCGCACGTACTCATCGAGGGAGAAGTTGACACTTGCCCGGGCGCTGCGTGTCGCCGGTGGCAGGCCGCCGATGTCGATGAAATACTCCGGAGCCTGATAGTGCACGCGTCGATTGCCGCCGAAGGGCAGCGCTGCCGGATCGGGGTAATTTGCACTGAGCGGCGCGTCCTGCACCAGGTCGAGGCGCAGACCACTGGGCAGGATCAGCGTCGGACCATAGGGTGGGTCGCTGGCCTGGCGGTAGACGTCCGTGCGCTGCTGGTTGTTGACGATGTCGATGGTCTGCACAACGGCATCGATGATCCGTCCCGACCCGGAGCAGCTTGTGACGGCCGTCAGTGCAACCAGCAAACTGAGGGTGAAGGCAGGAGGAGGCAGGTTGAATCGCAAACGTTTTGAGGCACTCGTCGAGACGGCGATAGACCGCATTCCGGCGGCTTTCCGTGAAGCCATGGGCAATGTAGCTATCGTCATCGACGACTGGCCCGAGCGGGATCTGATGTATGAGATGTACGGAGATGCCGAAACATACATCTACGGCCTGTTCACCGGGACCCCATTGCCGGAGCAGAGCGTGGAAGATTTCGGTGATCTTCCGGCAGTGATCCGCATATACCAGGGGCCCCTCGAACATGACTTTGCCGATCCCGCCGTACTGACCCGTGAATTGGAGATCACTCTGGTCCACGAGATCGCCCACTTCATGGGATTCGACGAGGATGAGCTCGAAGATCTTGGCTACGACTGATCCCCGGCTGCCAGAGCGATGTGGAAGGCGGCGATGATCTGGTCCGCTTCGGCCCGGGTCAGGATCAGCGGCGGTGACAGGCACAGCACGCTGTTGGGACCGATGACGGCATGGCTCATCTGCCCTACCAGTACGCCGGCGGATTTCAGTGCAGCTTTCACGGCCCCCGTCTGAGCGGCATTCAGCAGCGCCCCTGAGGGCTCCACCAGTTCCACCGCCAGCATCAGACCAAGGCCACGAACCTGGCCCACGATGGGGGAATCGATCGCCGTGAGGCCCGCCAGCAGGTACGCGCCGATCTCTGCAGCATTCTCCCATAGACGCTCGCGCAGGAGGATGTCGATGTTGGCCAGGGCTGCGGCACAGCAGGGCGGGTGACCACCGTACGTGCAGACCTGGGCCAGTTCGCTGCCGTCGCCGGGTGTCCCCTGGAAGGCGGCAAAGACCTTGTCGGTGACGATGGTCGCGCCCAACGGCAGATAGCCGGAGGTGATGCCCTTGGCTGTGACGACCATATCGGCAACCACATCCCAGTGCTCGCAGGCGAAAAGTTTGCCGGTGCGGCCCCAGCCCGTGATCACCTCATCCACGATGAGCAATACACCATAGCGATCGCAGATTTCCCGCAGGCGGGGCAGATAATCGTCGGGCGGCACGATAACGCCACCCCCACCGATGACGGGTTCAACGATGACGGCTGCCACGGTCTCGGGTCCTTCGCGGCGAATGACCTCATAGAATTCATCAACACAGGCGATACCACAGTCCGGATAGGACAGTTTCAGGGGGCAGCGGTAGCAGTACGGCGGGTTCACATGCAGAAAGCCGGGAACGAGGGGCTCGTAGGGTGTGCGTCGCCCGACCTGGCCCGTCGCCGACAGGGCGCCCATGGTGAAGCCATGGTAGCCCTGGTAGCGGGCGATGATCTTGTAGCGGTTCTGCCCCGGGTGCCGCTGTCGTTGGCACTGGCGAGCGATTTTGAAGGCACTTTCGTTGGCCTCGGAGCCGGAATTGGTGAAGAACACCCGACTCAGGTTGCCATGGACCTCGTCCCCGGGCAGCAGCTCGGCGAGTTTGGCTGCCAGGCGTGTCGCCGGTTCGTTGATCTGTGAGTGCGGGTAGTAGGGCAGTCGCTGCATCTGTGCGAAAGCAGCCCGGCATATCTCATCGCGTCCATAGCCAACGTTGACATTCCACAACCCGCCGCCGGCGTCGAGATAAGCTTTGCCGTCGCTGTCATACAGCGTGCTGCCTGCGCCGCGATCGAATACGGTCAGCTCCGTAGCGCCATCCAGTTGACTGTGCTGAAACAGGGGGTGCCAGCAATGGTCGCGATCCAGGCGGCGAAGTTCGGCGGCATCGAGGGCGGCGGGCATGGCTGACGTACCTTTCATGAAGAATCTGGAGCTGAAAGAAATCTGCCCGCAGAGTATAGACAGGAGCTTTGATGCATGACACCGGGGAGCGCGGCGTGACCGGACTTGCCACATCCCAGACAGTGATGGGTGCCGACAACGTGCATCTGCACGTTCACCGGCGCCCGGGTGCGGGGCCAGCACTCCTGCTGGCTCACGGGATCACCGGCAGTGGTCAGATGTGGGCAGATCTCGTGCCGGGGGTGCCTGATGATTGGGATGTGGTCGCCCCGGACGTGCGCGGCCACGGTCGATCGGAACGGGCGTCGGTATACGACTATCAGCTGTTGGCTCAGGACGTGGCTCTCGTCTGCGGGCAACTCTGTCTGCAGCGCCCCGGCGTCATCGGCCACAGCATGGGTGCCGCTACTGTGGCTGTGTGTGCCGCGTTGGCTCAGGACCTGTTCTGTTGCATCGTGCTCGAGGATCCACCATGGCGACAGGCGGAGCGGACGGCGGCGTCCCGTCGCAAACGGGCCACGGTATGGCGACAACAACTCGAAGTCCAGCAGCAGGGCACGATCGAAGCGCGCATGACCGATCTGCAGCGGGTGCGTCCGGCGTGGACGGCGGCGGCACGTCGTTCGTGCGCCGAAGCGGAGCGAAGGACAGATCCGGGGGTGATGGAACTCGTGGCCTCGGGTGCCCGCCCGGATTGGCGCTCGACTCTGGCGGCGATCACCTGTCCGGTGCTGCTCGTTTGCGGTGATCCGGCACGGGGCGCCATTGTCACGCCCGAGATCGCCGCTGAAGCAGGCACCATCAACGGGCACCTTGAAGTCGTGACATTCAGTGGGGCGGGGCATTCGGTCCGCGCCGACGTCGGCGCCGACTACACGAGCACCATCATCGATTTCCTGCGCCGCCACCTGGAAGCTCAGAGTACCACAGCCTCATAGGCTTCGGGAACACCGCCGCCGGCAACAAGGGTCTCCTTGAGATCGCGCGCATGGGCCCAGGTACCGCGGTCGTGGAACCCACGACAATGGCCCATGTGCCACTGGCGCGGCGTCGACGGAGGCGGGCCTCCCAGCCATACGGTTGTGCCTACTTGGGATCCGCCGGCTCGCCGAAGAGTTCGCGCATCTGGCGTTGCACAAAACGGCTGTCCGGGTCGAGGCGCAGGGCTTCATCGAGGCGCATTCTGGCTTCACTCAAGGCGCCAATGCGATGCAGACAACCTGCCAGCTGCGCCAGGGTGAAGGTGGATTCAGGGAAGAACTCGAGATTGAGCCGCAGAAATTCGATGGCCGCATAGTCATCCTTGCTGCGTGACAGATTGCCGGCCAGCTCGCTGAGGCTGGTTTCGCCAAAGTCGTACGTGGAGCGTCCGTAGAACTCGTCGCGCACCTGACGATAGCGGCCGATGGCGGCGTCGATGCCGTCACTGTGCAGAGTCTGCAGTAGTACGGTCTGCAAGGTGCGGGGCACGGTGACACCATGGTGGCAGGTGACACAGTCCACGGGAACAATGCCGTCACCCCCTTCGGCTCGCAGGGCGGCGTTGATATCGTGGGTCAGACGCATCATGGACCGGGTGATGTGTTTTGTCGCCTTGTCATCGGCGGCGAAGTCGCGGCTGCCTCGTTTCTGCACGTGACAGTACGAACAGCGGACCCCCATGGAACTGGCGAAGGTGCTCATGACGGCACGCAGCGAGTCGGTGGAGATGTCTTTGGGTAGAATCTGCAGATTCTTATAGCTCTCCTGCTCCTGTGGCTGCTGCCCCAGTGTTGGCAGGGCGGTAGCGGCGCTCATGAACACGAGGATGCTGGCAATGGTTCGCGCTGTCACGGCAATCGTCCTCTGGCGGGCTTGAATGATGGGACACGGCTGTGCAGAGTTGACGCGCCCGTGCACCAACCTTGGCTCACGGAACTGGATTAGATCTCCATGAGGATGTTCTGCACATGTCGGTTGAGCCGTTCCTGTAGTTCTGTGGGTGACGAATCCTTGCGGACATAGTCATTGGCTCCACGTGTCAGCGCGTCGCGCACGACTTTTGCATCCGCTTCACCCGTGAGCATAATGATCGTTGTCTTCCTGAATTTCTCGTCCGCCCGCAGGATGTCGAGAGCTTGCAGACCATTTTGATCGGGCATGTGGATGTCCAGCACAATCAGTTGGGGATTCGTCAGATTGGCGAGCCCAACAGCTTCGCGGCCATTGGTGGCCTCGGTGACGATGCAGCCCAGGCGCTTCAGGATTGCGGTGATCTTGCGGCGCGTGACGATGGTGTCTTCGGCGAGCAACACGCTCACGGCGCCCGCGGCGCCTGCCGCACCTGCCGCACCGAGGGGGGCGCCGCAGGCACTACAGAAGCGGATCGCCTCCGGCACATGAAACTCCATACCACAAGCGGCGCATTTCTGTGCCCTTGGCTTGGTGCGCTGATCATCGAACAGGTCGTCAGCACTGACGGTGCCATCTTCTGCGAACAAAAATCACCTGCCGGAGTGTGGGCAATCCAAGTGGAACGGTACGGAGTGCGAGCCGCCGCCGCCAGCATGGGCCTCAAGTCAGGCGGCCCGAGACTGCGTCGGTTGCCGAATCCGCGCCGGCTATGATTGCAGGAAAATCTGATCACCGGAGGCGACGACGTGCTGCAGGCTGACAGCTTGCCCCGGGCGGGCAACGGATGTCCCCCAGATCCGCGCCCCCTTGAGCCGCTCTTGTTGACCGACGCGGGCAGCAACGGCGGCCACGTCACTGGCAAGTGGCATGAGCACGATGGATCCGGCACCATCAACGGCTGCACGCTCGAGCAGGAGCACTGGCATCCGACCCATGGAGGCGAGCAGGCTGGAGCGAATCGGTTCCAGCGAGGCTGGCTGCCCGCTCTCCGTGGCCACCATAGGCAGGTGTGGCCACCGACGCTGCATGGCGGCGATGCCGATATCGGCTCCGGGCTGCTGTGCTGAAGTGACGACGAGGACCACCGGCAGCAGGATGTCGCCGTCCAGCTGCCGGCGCAGTTGCTCGGCGTCAAAACCCGTACGCACCGCAATCTCGGCATGTTCCACATGCGCTGCCGCCACCAGCGAGCGTGCGGTCTGTTCCTGCTCCCGGTCCAGGGGCCGTCCGACAAAACGCAGGCCACCCTTGCCCCGCGGTTGCAGGGTCGTGGCCAGGGGCCCGGCGATGGCCCCGATGCCGGTTGTCGCCAGTTCATCGAAGACGATCTGCGTGTTGCCCGTGGCATCGTCGGTGGCATTCACAACGACTGCCAGAACGTCGGCCAGTGACAGCAGATGCAGCAGGGGGCGACCCGGCCCCTGGCCATCGGCGAGGCCGGGGACGACGGGTGGGGTGTCGATCAGTTGCAGGGCACCGCCGTCACCGCTGAGCATCCCGGGGACCGGCTGAGAGGTGGAAAAGGGATAGTCGGCAACAATCGTCGCCGCCCCGGTCAAGGCTCGAAGCAGCGTGGATTTGCCGGTGTTCGGGGTCCCGACAAGCACGACCGTCGCTTCACCCTGTCGTTTGATGTGGAACGGGTCGTGCTGCCCGGCGCGGGAGCGCACAGCATCATGCCCCTCCAGGCGACGCACCTGGCGCCGCAGACGATCACGCAGGTCCTTGTATGGACCCTTCCACTCATCATGCAGACTGTCGAGATGGCCACGCAGGATGCGCAGCTGCTCAGACTCGGCACGACCATGGAGTTGCTTCTGAATCCGGGACCACAGGTCCCTCGCAGGCATTGGCATAAACAATCGTTACGGTACAGGCAGCTACAGTGGCAAGTAGCGCGATGCCTTCCACGAGACGCTGGTAGCCCTCGATGACGACGCCAAGGACAAAGTCCAGGGCTACATCGGCGAGGTCCG
>CALFPI010000689.1 GCA_937919035.1 uncultured Gemmatimonadaceae bacterium | reverse complement strand
CGGGATCATTCTTCGCGGGCCGGACAGGTGGTCGCGCAAACGGGCCTGCTGGACTTCGTTCAACAGCGGCTGCAGCGCCGCCTCGAGGGAATCGATCGTCGCCCGCAGATGTTTCTGATTGACCTCGCGCTGCTGCTCCAGCCGCCGCCCGGTTTCGTGCAGAATGGTGCGCAGTGCCTGCCGTTGGGTGTCGTCCGTGGGTTGAACCGCCCTTTCGATGTCGGCCACCAGTTGTGGCGGCCGCGCCATACGTAATGCGTCGCGGAAACGCTCACGCTGGACGAATCCGTGCAGCAGTCCGCCCAGAACCATGCCGAGCACGAGCGTTGCCAACAACATCGCGGCTCCCTTGCTGCGCGCCTGCATCAGGGACTCAGGTACTGGGCCGTCTCCACCGACACGGTCGGCATGGAGAAGGCCAGTTCGAGAGCGTTGGCGTCCGCCCCCATGAGGGATCCGTTCTGCCAATTGAACAGGGTAAGAAAGAGGGCCGCCGCGAGGGTCAATCCCAGCAACGGTCGGAACAGGCGGGTCAGAGCAATCACGACGGCATCTTCCTCCGCCTGGTCGATGCGGGCCATGACCCGGGCGGCAAAGAAGGGTGCGAAGGAGGGCGTACGACTGTCGGCGACGAGTCGTGCCAGCTTCTGCGCTTCCTGATCTCTGTCCTTCATCGTTGACTCTTGGGTGAATGCCAGACTGGTTGCTGACGGACCGGGTGCTGGCGGACTGGGTGACGGGCTGGTGAAGATTGGACAACCACAGTCGCCGGTTCATTCCACCGAAATGAAGTTATTCGGGAACTTTTTCCAATGTAGCGATTCCGCCGGGTTCGCGTCATGGCTCTACCCCGCGTTCCTGCAGGATTTCCTTCAGCCGTGCCATACCCCGCGACAATCGCGACAGGACGGTACCCTCTGGCAGTTCCAGCAGCTCTGCCGTCTCCTTTGTCGAATACTCCTCCATCATGCGCAGCACCACAACGGCCCGGTGATCGGGCTGCAGTTGCTGAATCGCCCAGCGGACGATCTCCTGTCGCGCCGCCTGATCAACAATGTCCCGCCCGTCGATGGCCGGCTCCGGCGGCGGTGCCGCCTCCTGGTCACGGCTCCAGAACTTCAGCCGTGAGCGTTGCCGGCGCCCGGAGGCGTTCAACGACAGATTGATGGCGATCCGGGTCAGATACGTGCCCACAGCGGCATCACCGCGGAACTGATCGAGCGCCTTGTGGAAGCGGATGAAGACCTCCTGGCCCACATCCTCGGCATCGGCTCCCGTACCGAGCATGCCGATCACCGTTGCCGCCACGCGGGGTTCATGACGCTCCACAAGCGTACGGAAGGCACCGCTGTCCCCTTCGCGGGCACGGCGGATCAGATCGGTGTCAGAAGTGTCGTCCACCTTCACAAAGTAGGTCGGATGCGGGTCGCTGCGCTTGTCCGGAATCGTCGCATGGTTCATCATCCATCCGTGTACGGCAGTCGATCCAACACTTACCGGGAAGGCAACCCCATGGATCTCGAACAGGCACTGGCTGCACTCCCAGCCCATGAGCCGGCGCCAAACAGGCTCGACTGGCTCGTGCACGACATCGACACAAGAAGCACTGTCAGCCGCGCCAGCGGCGCGCAGGCACCCGGACTCGTTCTCGCCAACGGCCTGGTGCGCCGCGTCTTCCGCCTGGCGCCGGATGCGGCAACGATCGCCTTCGACAACCTGCGCACCGATACCTGTCTGCTGCGCGCTGTCAGTCCCGAGGCGCGCATCACCCTGGATGGCCAGGGCTATGATATCGGCGGCCTGCTCGGGCAACCCGAGTTCGCCTACCTGCGCCCCGAGTGGCTGCCTGACATGACGGCGGATCCGGCAGCCTTCCACTGCACCGGCTTCGATCACGGGCCAACACAGGCACCATTTGCCTGGAAGCGCAAGCGCTACAGCGCCGGTGGTGCCTGGCCGGCACCCGGCGTGCGCCTGACACTGCACTTCGAATCACCCTCGACAGGACCGCATGGCTTGGCCCTCGATGTTGTGTATGAGCTCTACGACGGCATTCCCGTCCTGTGCAAATGGCTCGAACTGCACAATGGCGGCAGTACACCCGTGCGCGTGGATGCTTTCAGCGCTGAGGTTCTGGCACTGGTGG
>CALFPI010000688.1 GCA_937919035.1 uncultured Gemmatimonadaceae bacterium | reverse complement strand
GATGAATAAGGGAGGGCAACTCCGCGGGCCCGGAGATCCGACCCGGCGCATGGTGCATGGCAATGGATTGTTCAAGCTGATCCGGCAGATTCCAGCGTTCCGCCAGCCAGCTACCGACCTCTGCGTGGGTGACCCCGAGAATCCGTTCCTCGGCATGGCCAATGTAGAGGTCCTCCTCGCGCATGACCTGGAGGACCTCGGCAAATTCCGCCGGGAAATACTGACTGAGAATGAGGCGACCAATATCATGCAGGATGCCGGCAGCGAAGGCCTCGCCCGGCACGCGATAGCGGAGCTTGCCGGCCAGCAGACGAGCGGCCACGCCGCAGGCAATCGAATGCTCCCAGAACTTCTGCCGATCGAAGTCATCCGCACTGCCAGCGACACTGGCACCGGAGAACCGTTCCAGCACAGATACACTGAGGCCAAGGTTCTTCACGGTCTCAAAGCCGAGAACAACAACCGCCAGATCCACCGTGGCAATCTCACGTGGAAAACCGTAAAAGGCGGAGTTGGCCAGCTTCAGGATTTTCGCTGTTAATGCCTGATCTGTTGCGATCAACTGCGACACATTGCGTGCAGAGGTCTTTGGGTTATCGATCAGACTGATAAGCTGGGTAATCACCGTGGGCAGCGTCGGCAGGCCGATGATGCTCTGGGTGATACGCTTCAGCCGCTGTCGCTTCTGCTCGTCCAAGCTGGCGTCCGATATTGGTAAGGCGGAGAGAGGACGGGATCCTCGACGCGGATGAATCTTCTCACAAAGCAGGTACTGGCGTCCCAAACGCCGGCCCCCGAAGGTGCATCTTCAGGACATGAACCGCTTGCGCAGCTTCACCCGTAGGCTGAGGACGGCCTTGGTGTGCAACTGTGAGACACGGGACTCTGAGAGTTCGAGCACCTGGCCAATCTCTTTCAGCGTCAACTCTTCATAATAATAGAGTGCCACGACGAGACGTTCCTGCTCGGTAAGCTGGCCGAGGGAGTCGGCCAGCAGATTGCGCAATTCTTCAGCTTCCAACCGCGTCAGCGCCGTCGTGCTCTCCTGGGACTTCAGCGTATCCACGAGAGGCACCTGCTTGTCGTCGTCGTCGCCGTGGGTCACGTCATCGAGGGACAACAGCGAGGTGGAACTGACGTCATCGATCATCGTGTAGTATTCGGCAAGCTCTACGCCCAGACCCGCCGCCAACTCCACCTCCGTCGGGCTGCGCCCCAACTGACCCTCAAGTTTCGAGATGGTCCGCTCGATCTCGCGAGAACGAGCACGCGTCGACCGCGGAACCCAGTCCATGCCGCGCAACTCGTCGAGAATCGATCCGCGAACCCGCAACGAAGCATAGGTCTCGAACTTGACGTTCTTGTCGGTGTCGAAGTTGTGGTAAGCCTCTATCAGGCCGACAACACCCGCGTTGATGAGGTCATCCATCTCCACCGAACGGGGCAGACCAATGGCAAGTCGCCCGGCGATGTACTTGACCAGCGGCAGATAATCTTCCAGCGGCCCCTTCTCACCCTTGCCTGGACCGGTGGAGGCAACCGCCTGCTTCTCGTACTGCCGGCTGGCAACTTGGGACGGGGTGTTCTTCGCGGTCATTGAGTGGCCCAAACCTCTTGGAGGGGCTCGCGTCGATTTTGAGGCGATTGCTCAACAAGGAAACGTAACGTTCCCTGGAGAAAAGCGCTCTCAGTAGTCCGTTGCAGGGGTGCTGATCTCTCAGTAAGCTGGGTTGCAATCTCTGCGATAGCCGCCGCCGCCGGGGAAGACGGAAATGCCAGGAAGAAGGGAGTCTGGCTCTTGGCCGCTGCGCAAACATCACGAGTGAAAGGAATATAGCCCAGATTGTCAATTTCCGCCCCGAGGAACGCCATGGCCAGATCTGCCAGCCCTGCATGGACCCCGGCGGCTTCAGCGGCGGATTCAGCCATGTTCACCACGCAACCCATCCTGAGCCCGGGACGACATCCGACGATTGCCTTCATCGTCGCGTAGCCGTCGGCTACGGCGGGCAATTCCGGCGCGACAACAACGAGCACGTCATCCGCGACTCGCGCCGCCGCCAGGGTACGGGCATCAATGCCGGTGCCGGTGTCGGCGACGATCCAGTCGTATGTGGCCTCCCACTGCTCCACGGCAGAGAACCAT
>CALFPI010000687.1 GCA_937919035.1 uncultured Gemmatimonadaceae bacterium | reverse complement strand
TACAACGGGCCTGCACAGGTGTTGTGGATGCGCACCTTCTCACGACACCCCCCGCCCAGGGCACGGTACAGCGGCATGCCCGCCGCCTGTCCAAACAGATCCCACATGGCCACGTCGAGCGCCGATATGTCGCGCATCTCGTTGCCACGATTGCCGTAGACGTGGGTGGCGTCATACATACGCCGGAAATGCCACTCCACATCTCGTGGGTCGTGCCCCAGCAGCATGGGCGCACCGACTTCGTGAATGAAGGCGCGCGTTGCCTCCGGCGTGTAGTACGTGTCCCCAAGGCCGATGGATCCTTCGTCGGTGTGGATCCGGACAAAAAGTATGTTGGCAAATTCGCCAACGTGAATCGTCTCGACCTTGGTGATTTTCATCGGCAGGCTCCTAGAAGCCGCATCTTTCGGCGGCGCGGAAAAATGGCTCCGAGACGTTCATTGCCCCGCGGAAGACGAAGTCGCTGGTGAAGGGGTGGACGCTGATCAGCCGCGCCCCGGCCTCGATGGCCCGCACCATGGCATCTTCGATGTCCTTCGGATCTTCCATGGCACCGGAACCGACAACACGACCCATGTGCACACCACGCTGCGCGGCGGCGCCAAAGAGGGCAGTGACGGCTGCTTCGATTTCCGGGATCTCGCCCTGACGAAGAATGGCATCGAAGGGGCCCACGAAGCCACAGGCCTTGTTGCGTCCCTGTGCCTGCATGAGATCGAGTACTCGATCGCGCAGCTTCGTGTCGAGGATATACTCGGCTGTCTCAAACTGGATCCAGCCCTGGGTGTCGACTTCGGCACCCAGAAGTTCCGCCGGTGTGAAGGCGAAATTGCGGTCGCCGAAACGCACGGGGTAGCCGCCGCGATCATCGGCGGTGGCCTGTCCCGGCTTCGGGAAGTTCACGGCACGGAAGAAACGCTCCGCATCCTCGTATGTCGTGCCATACGGCTTCATCGTCGCCCGGGCACCCAGTTGAAAGACATCACCGTGGAAGCTGAAGGCTTCGCGGTGCAGGCGCTGGCACTGGAGCAGGCCCACGCGGCCTTCCATGGCGTTCTGCTGACGGCCATACCAGCCCTCGCGCTGGCAGTGTTCGGCGTCGTTGACGATCCAGGAGAAGCCGGACTTCGCCCACGAGTGGACCTCGTCGTCACGCACCTGATTCCACGGAACGTCGTTGAAGATGCCCAACAACGGCGGCGCTGCTTCTACCGTGTCGAACTGGTCGAGAATCTCCTTCACAGCATTGCGCTGCGGGTTCATGACGCTGGCGTGGGCGCGCCGAGCGAACTCTTCCGTCTGCAGCGGGCGATGGCCACCGATAGCCTCGAGTGCGGTCACGGTATTCTCCTGGGATGTCGCGACGGCTGAGCCGGCGCCGATGAGGTGTCATAAGGACGAACATCAGGAAAAACGTGCACCCGGACACGCCGGGCAAGGGGGCCGGACTCGGGTTGGATCGGATTCAGACAGTGACTACCCTTGGAGTTGACCCATAAACGAGGACCCTCATCTGATGAGACGCTACAGAGCTGCTGCCATCGGCCGTACCGGTGCTGGCAACTATGGCCACGGACTGGACGTCGCCTTTGCCGCTGTGGACAACGTCGATTTCGTCGCCATCGCCGACACCGACGAAGCGGGTCGAGAACAGGCGCGCGCGCGCAACAACGCCCCCCGGGCCTATGCCGACTACCACGAGATGTTGGCAGCCGAAGCGCCCGACCTCGTCAGTGTCTGTCCCCGGTGGGCGGATTGCCATCTGGACATGGTCATGGCCTGTCTCGAGGCGGGAGCCGACGTCTACTGCGAGAAGCCGATGACGTGGAACCTGGCTGACGGCGACACCATCATCGCCCGTGCAGATATCCTGGGACGCAAGGTGGCTGTTGCCCACCAGGCCGTCTATCTGCCGCGAATCCAGCAACTGCGGAGGTTGCTGCAGCAAGGCCGAATCGGCCAGCTGCAGCAGATCCATGCTCATGGAAAGCAGGACCGGCGCGGCGGGGGTGAGGATATGATCACTCTGGGCACGCACCTGTTCAACCTGATGCGCTACTTCGCGGGCGATGTCCGCTGGATGAGCGGCCATGTCACGGTGGGGGGGCGCGAGCTCGAACCTGCTGATGTCGCTGAGGCGAGCGAGCCCGTTGGGCCGGTGGCAGGAGACTGTGTTGAAGCCTACTACGCCTTCGACTCCGGCGTCGTCGGATCCTTTGACTCGCGGCGGGATCAGGTGGGCACCAGCCGTCGATATGGTATGGAGATCATCGGCAGCGAAGGCATCATCTCCCTGCGTGGCGGCGCAGGTGCCGATCTGATGATCTATCCCCATCCCGTTTTCTGCCCGGCCGATGCCGAGCAGCGCTGGGAGCCACTGGAAGGATTGCCTGATGATTCGTTGGCTACGGGCAACGTTCTGGCCCTTGTCGATCTGATCAACGCCATCGAAGAGGACCGGGAGCCTGTGTCGAGCGCCCGCAGCGCAGTCGCAGCACTTGAGATGATACTGGGGACCTATGAGTCGCAGATCACCGGCGGCCGGGTCCATATCCCCATGGTGAGCCGTGTGCATCCTCTGCTCGCCTGGCAAGAGAGGGAAGTGGCCTGATGAGTTCTGATCGTCCCGTGCCGCACGAGGTCATACCTTGTGATCAATTGCCGGCAGCCCGATATCGTGACCTGCCGGAGGCGCCCCCGTGGAAGAAACTCTTCGGACCGAGTGTGCTGCTGCTGGGTCTTTCCCTGGGCAGTGGCGAGTTCGTGCTCTGGCCGTACATCACGTATCGATTCGGCTTTATCGCCTTCTGGGCCTGCCTGGTTGGTGTGACAACGCAGTACTTCATCAACATGGAGATCGAGCGCTGGACGCTGGCCACAGGCGAGTCGACGATCACCGGCTTCTGCCGTCTGTGGCGGGGCTGGGCAGGGGTCTTTCTGGTGGCCAATGTGCTGCCGTGGATGTGGCCGGGATGGGCATCGGGGGCGGCGACTTTGCTGACGTGGGAGATCGGTGGCGGCGAAACGGCACGCACCGCCTACTCGATCCTGAGCCTGTTGGCGATCGGGGCAGCGTTGACCTTGGGGCCTGTAGTCTACAACACCGTGGAGCGCATGCAGAAGCTGCTCGTCGGGTTCATCTTCCTGTTCATGGTGATCATTTTCGTTCTTGTCGTCGATCTGTCCCACGTGCGCGACATGGCTGCCGGCGTCATGCATTTCGGCACGATTCCCGAGGGTATGGAATTGCCGCTGTTGCTCGGGGCGCTGGCCTTCGCCGGCGCCGGCGGCACGATGAATCTGGCGCAGAGCAACTACATCCGCGAGAAGGGGTATGCCATGGGACGCTTCGCCGGTCGCCTGACAAGCCCCATTACGGGCCGCGCCGAGACGGTCGCCGATATCGGCAGCCACTTCGAGCACACAGAGGGCAATCTGCGCCGCTGGCGCGATTGGTGGCGCCTGGCTGATCGCGAGCACCTGGTCAACTTCTATCTGCTGTCGGTTGTGTCCCTGATGATGCTCTCCCTCATCGCCTACAGCACGGCGCGGGCGACGCCGGATCTGGCGGAGGGTTTCGCTTTCATCCGAGCCGAGGGCGAATTCATCGGTTCCCAGTACGGCAGCTGGATGCAACACGCCTTCCACTGGATGGGTATTGCCATCCTGTTAACCACAGAGCTGGGCCTGCTTGATGCCTGCGCCCGCATCTCCACCGATATCATCAAGGTGAACTGGTTGCGCGACAGTGCCAGGTGGACGGACAGCAGACTCTACTATGCTCTGCTTTGGGCCCAGATTGGCATTGGCTGCCTCATCATGCTCATCGGTCTGGTGCTACCGGGGCTGACGCAACCGCTTGTGCTGTTTGTGTTGAGTGCAGCACTGAACGGCGGCGTCATGCTCATCTATTCGGTGCTGCTTTTGTGGCTGAACAACCGAGTACTCGGTGGCAGCCTGCGTATGCCGCCCGTTCGATTCCTGGCGATGATCTGGGCCTGCTCCTTCTTTGGTTACTTCACGATCATCACGCTGAAGAATCAGTTGCCCCGCCTGTTCTGACGCACGATTTCGGGACGCACGATTTCAGGGCTTGCGGCGCAGGGCACGACGCAGGTGGACGACGGCGCGCAGGGCGGTGCTGCCGAAACCCTCGGTGGCGAAATAGGGAATCAGCTCGCCACCGAAGCCGCGCTTGAAAAACGCGACCGAGTCAAGGTTGGCACCAACAAAGTCAAAGTGCGTGCAAGCGGTATCTCGCAGCACATGCCAGTAGAGCATCGACGTCGCACCTGAGTCGCGATGCAGTGGATCGGCGCCGGCGACCCATGCACTGAGGGTACTTCCGCCCCTGGCGAAAAAGACGACGGATGCGGTGCCGCCATCGGGCGCCACGCAGCGCCAGCCCTCGACGAGATCACCCTCGACGGCAGACTGCGCCATCGATTGTAGAACCTCACCGCCCACGGGGGCGTGAGTTTCGCCGCCATACACCAGACCGTAGAGCCGACGCAATTCGGCGATATCTGCCGTGGGTTCCACGCGATAGCCAGCCTTTTCGGCTTTGCGCACCGCTGTGCGAGTACGGCGTTCGAAGCCGCCCCAGACGCAGTCTCGATCTTCAGGCAGACCGATGTGATACGTGTAGCGTGGTTGTGCATCCCATCCAGCCCAGAGGAATTGGCGGGTGTCCAGCAGCGCAGGCGTGTGGGTCAGATGGATCCGAGCGTGTCTCGATTGCAGGTGTTCGATAAGGGCGGAAGTCACGCCCGAACGTTCCGCCTCGACGTGAGCGGGTTTCTCGGTCGTTGCAGGGCGAAAGAGGAACCCCGTGTGCGGCAGAAGTGCGGGCGTGGCAAAGCGTCGCTGCCAGCCGCTGCCGGATACCACACCGGCGACGCCGGCGACGAGGTGTTCACCGGCCCAGGCCCCCAGAAACTGAGCCTGCGAGCCCGTCGCCTTTGCCGCTGCGGCCAACCAGCCGCCCGCAGAAAAGGCGGCAGCTCCTGCAGCGTCACCAAGAAAGGCGCTCCAATCACCGGGCGACACCGCCTCGATCCGGTAGCTGTCAGCTCGGGCCACGTGCCACTCCGTGAATCTTGACATCCTCCAGAGGCAGTTCTATATTTTTGAATCTATTTCGCAAATCGACTGTAAGTCCTTGCCAAGCAATCAGATGGAACTGGCTGTCACGCACATGAAACTGCCAAAAAACCGCTTTCCGGCAGTAGCTATTTCGGCGCCCATCCTCGGGAACGGGATTTCTGTGAGTGCCCTTCAGTTTGCAGCATTTGAACCGTCTGCAGCAATCGAACCGTCTGCAGTACTTGAGTTTGGCCTTCTCGATCGCCTGATGATTCGACTTCGACTCATTATTGGGCAAATCGAGTAGGCTCCTCCGCTTCTTCTTCCAAACACGCTCAACAAAATCGAAGAAACCGGACGGAGCCTCTGAACGACTTCAAGGGCTGGCCCAAAGCTATGCCTGTTCATCAGATCCCGCACTCTTTGTGCTCATATAGCCCCGTTGAGGAGACGCACCATGCAGATGTTCTATGACGACGATGCCAATCTTGACCTGCTGGGTGACAAAACGGTCGCCATCATCGGTTACGGCAGCCAGGGTCACGCTCATGCTCTCAATCTGAAGGAGAGTGGCATTAGCGTGGTTGTTGGCCTCCGTGAGGGCAGTGCGAGCCGCGCAGCAGCGGAGAAGGCCGGCCTGAAGGTCGCCAGTGTCGCCGAGGCGGCCAAGGCGGGTGATATCATCATGATTCTGATCAATGACGAGATCCAGCGGGTTGTCTTTGAGGCCGATATCCGTCCGAACCTGGCGGCAGGCAACGCTCTGGCCTTCGCGCATGGCTTCAACATCCACTTCGGTCAGGTGGTTCCTCCGGCCAACGTGGATGTCTTCATGGTTGCACCTAAAGGTCCGGGGCATCTCGTGCGTCGCGTCTACACCGAGGGTGGTGGTGTCCCAGGCCTTCTCGCCGTTGAGCAGGATGCATCCGGTCGAGCCCACGAACTGGGTCTGGCCTACGCCAAGGGCATCGGCTGTACGCGGGGCGGCGTCATCGAGACAACCTTCCGTGAGGAGACCGAGACCGATCTGTTCGGCGAGCAGGTGGTGCTCTGCGGGGGTCTGACGGAGCTGATCCGGGCCGGTTTTGACACGCTGGTTGAGGCTGGCTACCAGCCTGAGGTCGCCTATTTCGAGTGCCTCCACGAAGTCAAGCTGATCGTCGACCTCATCTATGAAGGGGGCATCGCCAACATGCGTTCCTCCATCAGCGACACCGCCGAATTTGGTGATCTCTCGCGCGGCCGCCGCATCATCACTGATGACACGCGTGCCGAGATGAAGCTGATCCTCACCGAAATCCAGAACGGAAAGTTTGCCCGCGAGTGGCTGCAGGAGAACCAGGTGGGCCGTCCTTTCTACACCGCACAGAAGCGTATCGATGCGGAGCACAAGATCGAAGAGGTCGGTGGTCGCCTGCGTGCCATGATGAGCTGGCTCGACAAGTAGCGACACGGAGCGACACGTACGCTGTATCTGAGTTGGCGCTTTTACAGTGTCGCCGGGTCGGGATCGCAGGCGATCCCTGTGGCGACGCAGGGCGCTGAGCGACACGTACGGTATGTCTGAGTCGGGGCTGTTCCCGTGTCGCCGGATCCGGGATCGCAGGCGATCCCTGTGGCGACGCAGAGTCTGATGTGTCGCTCCGCAACGGTGGACGCATGACGTGACAACGACGAGAGCGAAAGGAGAAACAGATGGAATCTG
>CALFPI010000686.1 GCA_937919035.1 uncultured Gemmatimonadaceae bacterium | reverse complement strand
GATCGACGTCAGCTTCTCAGCCGTCGATGTGGGCAATCTGAACGGCGCCTACGCCGGGGTGCTGACCATTCGCACGAACGACCCCAACAATCGTGAGGTCGTGATCGATCTGGTCGCGGATATCGTTGATGGTCTGGCTGCACCAGATATCGATGTGACACCATTGGTGCTTACCTTCAGCTCAAAGCGCCTCATCAATACGACCGGCACAAAGACGATCACTCTGGCGAACCTGGGTGGTTTGCCTCTCACTGGTGCCTTCACGGTCAACGGCGCCGCCTTCTCAGCCTCGGAGAGAGACAATTGCCTTATATGCAGTGTGATCAGTCGCCCGGCGGGGACAACGCGGACGATCGACATCAATTTCAAGCCCACCACGTCCGGCAGTTTCTCTGGCAGTGTCGTGTTTGAGACGAATGATCCAGACGAGCCCACCGTAACGGTTACTTTGACCGGTGGTGGAGTTCTGGTCGTCGGCGGCACGGGAACGATTCCCACCAAGGTCACCAAGGCAACGGTTACTTTTGATGACACCGACAACCTCGACTTCAACGATGAAGCGGCCATTGCTGCCTTCATCCTCAAGCTGAGGCAGGATCTGGCGGCCCTTCTCGGTGTCGATATCTCGCGTATCATCAACGTCATCATCACTCAGGGCTCCGTGGTCGCCAACTTCACGATCACAAAGACGGCTGCTGAGGGCGAACCTACCGCCACAGAGGCGCTGGCCTTGTTGGAGACAGCCGTCGCTGACACAACAACGGATGCCTTCCCGAGTTTGCCTGCAACTCAAGGCATCGTCGATGCCTCCGAGGACGTCGTCCTGCAGCCTCAGGATGCCGGTGGTGAACCCATTCTCGGCTGGTTCACGCGGTCCGAGGATCTGGTCGGCTTCAACGACTTCTTTGCCTTCGCCGATTTCTTCGGATTGAAGATCGTTGATGGAGCATACGACGAGGCCTACGACATCTTCCCGGTAGACTCGCCGGACGGAGATATCGGCTTCGACGATTTCTTCCTCTTCGCCGATAACTTCGGGACGACCGTCGACAACGCTGACGAGATTCGGGCCGCGCTCCAGTAAGAACTAGCGCTGCTCAGTCTCAAGTTCGTTTGAGAAACAGGCCCTGTCAGCACTTGCTGGCAGGGCCTGTTTTTGTCATCTGTCGATACAGAAATTGGACACGGGCCCATAACTTCAATAGCAGGGCGGGGTCTTTCAGCCTCGCTTTTGGTCTTGACCCGTGCTCCCCGAGAAGGTTAGCTTTCCGCTTCATCTGGCCCGCCAATTCGGGCGGCGGCAGGTGTCAACCGGAGGCTACGCCAATGTTCGTCTTCCCTCGATTTGCCATTCTGCCGCTCTGTGCAACCGCTCTGGCGCTGACAGTCGGCGTGTCACAGGCGGCCACATCGAATCCGACCCGATCCGTAGACAATATCCCGCCAGCCCCCGCAACCGAGATCCGCGCCCTCAATACAGGCGGCGAAATTCTGGTGACGTGGACGGCGTCCGTGGATGATGCGCAGTCGTTCACAGTCTTTGGTGACACCTATGTGCCGATCGGTGGCCTGAGCGGATATCGAGTCTACCGCGCAATTCAGGGGGCCACTCCTGAGTTGCTCGGCACTACCGGCCCGGGTGTGGTGGAGTTTGCCGACCCAGTGGCGGTCACCGGCATTACCTACATCTACTCGGTCCGCCCCTTCGATGCCGACAACGAGACGGTCCCTGATATCACCCCGGGATCGACTCAGGATCTGGCGCGCATCGTCGCTCTTGGCGGCCGGCCTCCGGATGTCGTAGTTGTGCGAACAGTGAAGGCGCAGATCTCTTTTGACCTGGCCCTCGACCTGACCGACGACACAGCCGTCTCACTTTTTACCAATGACTTCATATCTCTGATCGCCTCGTTGCTCGGCATTGACGCGTCGCGGATCACTGTGACGGCTCTGACCCATGGCAGCACGATCGTTGACTTCGAGATTGCGGATGTGGAGGGGGACGATCAGGCGCCAGTGGCGGATGATGCGCTGGTGCAATTGTTCGCCATCGTTGCCAACGATACGGAGGATGTCTTCGCCAGCATCGGTCCCGTTCTCAATCTGGCCGATGAGTCAACGGAGGACATCGTGGTGATTCCGCTGCCCATCGACGCCGGTGGCAACATCGTGCTCAGCTGGTTCAGCCGTAGTGGATCGTCCGTCAGTTTCGACGACTTCTTCCTCTTTGCTGACAACTTTGGTCTTGCCCAGGGTCAGGCGGGATACGACGGTTCATACGATATCGTCCCCAATGGTCAGGTTGACTTCGACGACTTCTTCCGCTTTGCTGACGATTTCGGCACGCCCATCTCGAATGCCAGTGAAATCCAGGCACTGCTCCAGTAGGGCTCTGCTGTCCCCGCAACGACCAACGCCCCGTCCACAATGGACGGGGCGTTGTTGTCTTTGGGTCATCTCGGACTGGTGCCCACGAGGTGGGGGGACTGAGTCAGCGGATCCCGCTGCGCAGAGCAGGCTTGACAATCCCTCGGAGCCTAGATAGCTTTCCTCTTACCTGCAAAACGGTAATCTCCAAGAAGTTTCGGGGCTCCTTTTCTGGTTACCCCGAGGATCTGCAACAAATTCCGAACATAGTTTTCTGACACACACCTTTCTTTCTATCGTACATCTTTCTGACTGCGGTCAGTTTTTTCGCTGCCACCGCGGCATAGAATAGCGGTTTCAACCACCCCTGGAATCAGGTTTTTTGTTTTCGAAGCGAACGATACTCGCTTCCCCGCTGGCGGGGCTTCCATTCCGCGGCGGCCATTTCGGCGCTTCGTGGTCGCTTGGCATCTGGTAAGTCCCCGTAACAAAACACGTCGGTCGCCCTGCGCGATTTCCGACTTTTCATTCATCCCACCCACTGAGGTACGGGGACAGCCTGTCCCCGCGGATCTCGCAAGCCGACATCTTCCTCAGCCAGCCTACCTCGGAAAGGTTCTCCGTAGATGCCCCCCGAGCGCAATAGCGAGCGCAATGAGCGCAGTGGTAACCGTTCCCGTGGTACTCGTAGCCGAAATCCCCCCCGCACAACCGTAGATCGCGAACGCAACAGCGAACGTGCCCGTATGCACGAGGCTGCCGAGCGGCTAGAGGCTGAGAGCGCCAATGGCGGTGAGCCCAGCGAGCAGACCGGCGAAAAGCTGAACATTATCGAGTTGCAGTTGATGAGTATCATGGACCAGCAGAAGCTGGCCAAGGAACTCGGCATCGACGACCATCACTCCCTGCGCAAGCAGGAATTGATCTTCTCGATCCTGAAAGCGCAGACGGAGCGCAGTGGCCTGCTGTTCGCTCAAGGTGTTCTTGAGGTGCTTGATGAAGGCTTCGGGTTTCTCCGTTCGCCGAGTTACAACTATGTGCCGGGCCCGGACGATATCTACGTATCGCACTCACAGATCAAGCGATTCAGCCTGCGCACAGGTGACACCATAAGTGGCCAGATCCGGCCGCCAAGAAATGATGAGAAGTACTTCGCGCTGCTGCGCGTGGAGGCGATCAATTTCGAGGATCCGGAAGTTACCAAGAGCAAGACGATTTTCGAGAATCTCACGGCTCTGCACCCACGGGAGCGGTTGCTGTTGGAGCACGATCCGAAGGACCCGACGACGCGTGTCCTCGACCTGTTGTCCCCCATTGGCAAGGGGCAGCGTGGTCTGATCGTGGCGCCGCCTTTCACCGGCAAGACGATGCTGCTGCAGAAGCTGGCGAATGCGATTACGACCAACCATCCAGAGTGTGTCCTCATCGTGCTGCTTATCGATGAGCGCCCTGAGGAAGTGACCGAAATGTCGCGCTCCGTCAACGGCGAGGTCGTCAGTTCAACCTTCGACGAGCCAGCCACGCGGCACGTTCAGGTGGCTGAGATGGTTATCGAGAAGGCCAAGCGCCTCACCGAGCACAAACGAGACGTGGTCATTCTTCTCGATAGTATCACACGTCTGGCTCGGGCCTATAACGTGGTTACACCGCACTCCGGTCGCATCCTGACCGGTGGTGTCGATTCGACGGCGCTGCAGCATCCGAGGCGATTCTTCGCCGCGGCGCGTAACGTCGAAGAGGGCGGCAGCCTGACCATCATCGGTACGGCTCTCATCGACACGGGCAGTCGCATGGACGAGGTCATTTTTGAGGAGTTCAAGGGGACCGGCAACATGCAGGTGACCCTCGATCGCCGCCTCAGTCAGCGTCGCACATGGCCCGCCATCGACGTGACCCAGACCAGCACACGCAAAGAAGAACTCCTTCTGTCCGAGTTCGAACTGACCCGCTCCCATATCCTGCGACGCATCCTCAATCAAATGGGTATCGTCGAAGGCATGGAGTTTCTGCTGGAACGTATGGAAGGCACAAAGAGCAACGAAGAGTTCCTGAAGGCCATGAACGACTGACCTGTAGCGGTCCGTGCCACGCGGGCCTTGCTGCTCAGGTTCGGTACTTTATCTTATCAAGCTCCAGTTACCTGCAGGAGTTCGCGAGGAAGAGCCATGAAAGAAGGCATACATCCCGATTACCGGTCGGTCGTGTTTCACGACCTGAGTTCCGATTTCAAGGTGCTCACCCGGTCAACGGCATCATCGGATGAAACGATCAAGTGGGAAGACGGGAACGAGTATCCCGTCATCAAGTTCGACCTGAGTTCAGCGTCCCACGCCTTTTATACCGGCAAGGACCAGCAGTTGAACGACAAGGGCGGTCGTATTGAGCAGTTCCGCCTTCGTTACGGCAAGAAAGCGGAGGCAGCAACAGAGGCCGCCGCGGAAGCACCTGCCGCCGCAGAGACGGCTGACAGCTAGCACATCAGTTGTATTCGGAAACCGGGTGATGGAGCCCTGATGCCACCTGGCATCTCGGTGGTTCCATCACCCTTTTTCGTGCGTGACGGCGCGTCTGACGCCCGTAGACAATCCAGCAGGGGATGATGGCAGACCGCGAAGAGAAACGTACCGAAGATCTACCCATCGGCGGCCAGGCCGTGATCGAGGGTGTCATGATGCGGGCCGATACCCGCATTGTCACCGCCGTACGTACGCCCGATGGTCAGATCGTCGTGCACGAAATCGAGCACGAACCATGGAGCCGGCGCCTTGGAGTGCAGGGCATACCTGTATTGCGTGGCGCCATCGCGTTTCTCGAGATGATGATCATCGGGATGCGCACGTTGAATGTCTCTGCGGATGTGGCCATGCAGGCTGAACGCTACGAGCGCGGCCTGGCTCCTGCGGCAGAGTCTTCGTCGGCGTGGAAAGATCGACTGGCTCTCGGTGCAACCCTGGCCGTGTCCCTGTCTGTGGGGGTTGGGGTCTTCTTCTTTCTACCCCTGGCAGCAGCCCAGGTGACGGGTGCCGCCAAGGGTGCGCTGCAATTCAACCTTGTCGCGGGTGCTGTGCGCACGGCCATCCTCATCGGCTACATGTGGGGCATCGGGCACTGGAGCGACATCCGCCGCGTCTTTGAGTATCATGGCGCCGAGCACAAGAGCATCTTCACGATGGAAGCCGGTGCCGATCTGACAGTGGATGAAGCGCGTGACTTCGGCCGGCTTCATCCCCGGTGTGGTACGAGCTTTCTGTTGATTGTCGTCCTCATCTCGATTCTTGTTTTCGCCATCGTCGATACCGCCTTCGTTGACGTCTTTGGTCATGCGCAGAGCCTGTTCGAGCGTTTCCTCACGCATATCAGCGTCCTGCCCCTCATCTCCGGGATCAGCTTCGAACTGTTGAAACTGTCGGGTCGCAAGCGCAATCATCCGCTGACCCGAATTCTGATCAAGCCCGGCCTGTGGCTGCAGCGAATCACGACAAAGGAGCCGGCGGATGACCAGATCGAGGTTGCCCTGGTAGCCTTGCGCTGTGCTCTTGGACAGGAGACGGCCGTTGCCTATGCAACGTGGGCGGATTGGCGCCGGTCACTGGCAGACGTGCCTGGTGTGCCGCTGACGGCCACGGGCGGTCTGCCATGAGCATGCTCGATCGACTGGCCGCCATCGAGGCCCGCTACAGCGAACTAAGTGATCGTCTGTCCGACCCGGAGATCGCCAAGCGTCCCACCGAATTGCAGCGGTTGGCGCGCACGGCGGGCGACCTGCGCGAGACTGTCGATGCCACGGTCCGCTACAGACTGGCTCTTGGGCGCCGCGAGGAAGCCAAGCAGATCCTTGATGCTGACGAGGACGACGATCTCGTCGAGTTGGCCACGGCGGAGCTTGAGGAACTGAAGGCAGAGATCGATCAGGTAGAGGCCGAACTCCGGGTCCTGCTGATTCCCAAGGATCCCAGCGACAGTCGCAATGCGATCGTCGAGGTTCGTGCTGGTGCCGGAGGGGACGAGGCGGGTCTGTTCGCCGCCGACCTGTTCCGCCTCTATGAACGATTTGCCGAGCGCAATCGGTGGACGATGGAGCCCCTGTCCTCCAGTCTCAATCCTTCCGGCGGGTTCAAGGAAGTGATCTTCATGGTGTCCGGGACGGGCGCTTTCGGGCGGCTGAAATTCGAGAGTGGTGTGCATCGGGTGCAGCGCGTGCCGAAGACGGAGGCCAGTGGCCGGATTCATACATCCGCCGCGTCCGTCGCCGTACTGGCCGAAGCAGAAGACGTTGATATCGAAGTCGATCCGGAAGACATCACCATCGACGTCTATCGATCCAGCGGTCCCGGTGGGCAGAGCGTCAATACGACAGACTCCGCCGTGCGTATCACCCACAAGCCCTCCGGGTTGGTCGTCAGTTGTCAGGACGAGAAATCGCAGTTGAAGAACAAAGCCAAGGCCCTGAAGGTGCTGCGCGCCCGATTGCTCGATCAGCAGAAGGCGGAGCAGGAGGCGGCCATGTCGAAAGAGCGTCGTATGCAGATCGGCTCCGGGGATCGGTCCGCCAAGATCCGCACGTATAACTATCCCCAGAGCCGTGTGACCGACCATCGCATCGGCGTCTCCGTGCATCAACTCGAAGATGTTCTCGATGGTGGTATCGACCCCTTCGTGGACAGACTCATCGAGGTCGATCAGGAGCAACGCCTCGCGCAGGCCGGGGTCGACGGCGGCTGAGAACGCGCGGCAATTGACATCGGCCCATGACTGAAGAGCGCAGCTGGAAGCTGCTCGACCTGTTGCGCCAGGCCACAGAATTTCTTGCGTCGAAGGGACTCGAGAGCAGCCGTCTGGAAGCAGAATGGATGCTCGCCTCGGCGCTTGGTGTGCGCCGAATCGACCTCTACCTGCAATTCGAGAAGGTCCTGCAAAGCACCGAAGTAGAGAGCTTTCGCAGTCTCGTGCGACAGCGTCTGAGCGGGCGCCCGCTGCAGTACATCACCGGCGACGCCGGTTTCCGTCTGCTGGATCTGCAGGTCGATGAGCGCGTTCTGGTGCCGCGTCCCGAAACAGAGATCCTCGTGGAGGAGGCTCTTGCCTTTCTCGGCGACGAACCTGCGGGGGCGGTGCTCGACGTCGGTTGTGGTTCAGGCGCCATCGCCATATCCATCGCCCGTGAATGCCAGGCAGCACGTGTTCTGGCGACAGACCTGTCCGCCCCAGCCCTGGCCGTGGCCCGCAGCAATGCCGAGCGCCACGGGGTGCAGGATCGCATCCGGTTTCTCTGTGGGGATCTGCTGGCGCCCCTGGGTGTGGAGGCGCGCTTCGCCGCCATCGTCAGCAATCCACCGTACATCGCCAGTGCTGATATCGCGGCGCTGCAACCGCAAGTCCGCGACCACGAGCCACACCTGGCCCTCGATGGTGGTGTGGACGGTCTCGATGTGATTCGTCGACTTGTGCCGCTCGCCGCCGCGCACCTGCTCGCGGCCGGGCGAGTCTTCATCGAGGTGGGGGCGGGACAGTCCGCTGCTGTCGAGGTCCTGCTCCGCGACGCCGGTTTTGACTCATCCACGGTGAGTACCCGGGAGGACCTGGCCGGAATCCTCAGAATCGTTACCGGCGCGATACCCGGCTGATCCCTGACAAATGCCACCGTCAGCCTACGACGGTGTGTAGTGCAGTACCCGCCTCGCCCTCTCTTTGAGTCTTCCCAAACGACGTAACCCTCTGTTCTGGCGCAGCTTGTCGGACACGCCCTGGTATGGCCCGAGCTTTGCAAAGCGTCTCTCCCCAGAGGCTGTTGCTGGCGCGACATGCTGAGCCCGGAAAATATCTTGACACCTGCACAAACTTCCACTACCCTTTTGGGCAGGTATAAAACACGCATCACCCACCCGCGGGTCCCCGCCCACGCTCCACTGCACGAAGGAGTTTCAAAACTGATGGCAACCTCCAAGTACCAGCCAGGCCGCAGCGGTGGCGGCGATCCCAAGGACCGCGCAAAAGCCATGGAGCAGGCACTGGCACAGGTAGAAAAGCAGTTTGGCAAGGGCGCCATCATGCGTTTGGGCGAAGACCAGGTCGTCGACATTGACATCATACCCACAGGATGCCTCTCCCTGGATGCAGCTCTGGGCATCGGGGGCCTCCCCCGTGGTCGTGTCATCGAGATGTTTGGTCCTGAGTCCGCGGGCAAGACCATGTGTGCCCTCTCCGCAGTGGCTCAGGCCCAGAAGCGCGGCGGCACGGCAGCATTTGTTGATGCCGAGCACGCCCTCGATGTCACCTTTGCCCGCCGTCTTGGTGTGGACGTGGACAATCTTCTTGTGTCACAGCCCGATTGTGGCGAAGAAGCGTTGGAGATCACCGACACGCTCGTGCGCTCCGGAGCGATAGATATTATCGTCGTCGACTCGGTGGCGGCCCTTGTGCCCAGGGCAGAACTCGAGGGGGACATGGGTGATTCACAAATGGGACTGCAGGCCCGGCTCATGTCTCAGGCCCTTCGCAAGCTTACTGCATCCATCCAGAAATCCGGCACTACGGTCATCTTCATCAACCAGTTGCGCATGAAGATCGGCGTCATGTTCGGCAGTCCTGAAACGACAACCGGCGGCCGGGCGCTCAACTTTTACGCCTCCGTACGGCTCGACATCCGCGGTATCGGCAGTATCAAGGATGGTGACCAGGTCATCGGCAGGCGTACGCGTATCAAAGTGGTCAAGAACAAGGTGGCGCCACCGTTCCGCGAAGCCGAATTCGATATCATGTTCCGCGGTGACGATGTAGGCATCTCCCGTGAGGGTGATCTCATCGATCTTGGTGTGCTGCACAATGTTGTCGAAAAGAGTGGAACATGGTTCTCCTACGGGGGCGAGCGGCTCGGGCAGGGCAAAGAGAACTCGCGGCTCTACCTGCGCGAGAACCCTGAACTGGCACAGCGGATCGAGGACGAAGTGCGCAAGGTTCTCGGGATTCCGGGCTCCGGCGACGGTCCCGACAGCCCCACCCCGACCGATGGTGCGGATACAGTCGAGAAGATATCAGCCTCGGCGCAGAAGGCCGCTGCATGATCCTGATCCCTATGTCTTGATTGCCTGGGTCTTGATGTTGGGGCCCTGATGTTAGGGAGCGACCCTGCGGCAGACCTAACCCATGGCCGCCAGCCCTGCCGGGGGTCGCTCCCTCCTCCCACAGATCCTCCCCGTTCCCCGTTTGGAAAAACTCCCGCCCCACGTCCTCCCCAGACCCCCGATCAGTCCTCACCGGAAGGGCTGTCCTCGCCTCAGGACAGCCCTTTTCGTTATTTCCATCCAGCATCAGCAACTTCGCACCTAACGATCAGAGGCCTATCTGGATCCCAACTGGCAGATAAAGAAGACGGAGTGGTCTGACAACACGGTGAGCGCTCTGCGATTCTTCGAGGAAGTACGAGTCCAGTTCGCCCTGCACGAGTTGTTGCAGGGATTTCCCGTCCTGCTCGAGCACCACCTGCGCAGTGAGTTGCGGCAGCGTGTCACCGCCGCCGATCTGCGTACGCTCCGGGGGGATTTCCACGTGCAGACGATCTGCAGATACCTCGAAGACTCCGCCGACGGGGTTTTTGCCATCGAACGCCATCTGCCCCCTGATCTCGAGGAAGACCACGAGTTGCTGCTGAAGGCGCTCCAGCGCGCCGCAACGGAGGGGTAGTTCGACCATGGCGTTACGAGTCCTGTTCTCGGCGGCAGAGGTGCAGAAGCGCGTTGAGGAACTTGCCGGGCAGTTGGCCAGCGATTTCGTCGATACGGAACTCATAGTCGTCGGCATTCTGAATGGTGCGGCGCCCTTCATGATGGACCTGCTGCGTTTGTTGCCGACAGGATTGGCTTTACGGGTGCAATACGATTTTGTTGACGCTACTTCCTACTGCGGTAGGGAGTCGCGGGGCACCGTTGAGCTGTCGCGCGAGCTGAGTGTGGATGTCACCTCCAGGTCGGTTCTGCTTGTGGATGGAATCGTCGACTCGGGCCGTACCCTCGATACCGTGGTCACAGCTCTGCAGAAATGGGCGCCGGCAGAGATTCGCACCTGCACCCTCCTGGATAAGCCATCACGACGCCAGGTGGCTGTTCCCATTGATTACCGGGGTTTCGAGATCGATGACCTCTTTGTCGTGGGCTATGGGATGGACCTCGATGGTGCCTTCCGTGGTCTGCGTCATGTGGCGGTGGTGGAATCATCGAGTGAGGATGCAGAATGAAAACAACACGAGTTCTCGTCACAGGTGTGTACGGACTGATCGCGGGGGCAATTTATCGTCGCCTCCGGGCGCAACCTGAACGTTATGATGTGTATGCTCTGGCGCGTCGCACGAAGCCTTCTGAGCGGGCCACAGAAGAGCCACTCGAAATTCCAGATGACCATCTCTT
>CALFPI010000685.1 GCA_937919035.1 uncultured Gemmatimonadaceae bacterium | reverse complement strand
GGCGAGCCGTTCGGCACCAAGGTTGGCCGCCAGGTACCAATCGTGCCAGCCGTGGTAGCCACTGAGCAGCACCTTGTCACGCCCCGTCACACCACGGGCGATCCGCACCGCCATGGTGCAGGCTTCGCCACCCCCCTTGGCGTAGCGCACCATCTCCGCCGAGGGTACGAGACGCACGAGCAACTCTGCCAGTTCGACGGAGGACTCGTGCACGATGGAATAGACCGAACCACGATCGATCTGGGCCTTGACCGCCGCATCCACCACCGGGTGCGCATAGCCGAGAATGATCGGTCCTACAGCGCTGAACCAGTCGATGAACTCATTGCCATCCACATCGGTAATGCGGCAACCGCTGGCGCTTTGTGCGTAGATGGGAGAGAATCCGAGGGCCGCCCGCGTCGGCCGGCGGCTGATCAGTTGCGTGGTTCCCGGAATCAGTTTTTTTGCCCGCTCCAGGATTTCGAGGGAGCGGCTGAGATCGAGGCGTTTCTTGGGGGTTGTCATGGCATCCAATCTGGTGTGCAGGCAGGGGTGACGCCACTGATCCTGCGGACGGGCGCTTGGGATCGGCTCACGTTCGATCGCTCTCCAGCAGCGCCGGATCGAAGCGACCGGACTCGTCCAGAGGGTACACGCGCCGACCCAGGTGTTCGAAGGTGACCGCCCATGGGCTGTGCACGGAAGGTTCGGCGACCAGATGTACCGCGCCGGCCCAGTCGCCGAAACCGGAACGGAAATGGGCGGCCGATTTGACCCCCACGTAGCGCATCTGGCGCGGATCCAGATCCAGCGTGCGGGCAAAGGCCGTGTCGAAGGGTTGTTCGCGGATCGTCACCAGCAGCACATGCAGTCCATCCTGCTCGATATGGGCCGATGGACCCATGGTAGCTTCCAGGCCGGCGTACATCGGCCCGTCATAGCGGTACTGTCCGTCACTGACGGCCACGACACGGGCGCGCATGGCCACCGGATCTCCCTGTACGGGCGCCGATCTGCCTCCCACCTGCAGGTCCAACGTAGCCCCGACGCCGGCTGCGTGACAGAGGGCGACAGATGCGGGATCGACGATATAGAGCACACAGGCGTCGCGCAGTCCTGCCTCGAGGAAGGCCCGCAACATGCCCGTGCTGTCACCGGGTGAGCCACCACCGGTGTTGTCGTCACGGTCGGCAAGCACCGCAGGGTACAGGCCGTCTGCTTCCACCTGCGCCAGCACCTGACGTGTGGACAGCCTCGGCAGATGCCATTGGGCGCGCCGCTCGTAGATCCAGGCACCCAGTTCATCGGCACAGTCCTGCGCCAACTCGGCGTCACCGTCGGTAACGACCGTGACCGATGCGCCCATGCAGGCAACGTCCGCCAGTGGAAAACAGGTCGCCACCGACGCACAGACAACCCCGGGACGGGCCTCGATCTCGTGCAGGTACTCGATCGCCTCTTTCATGGGAGCATCCGCCGTGACCTGATTCATGCCCCACATCATCGGCAACAGACAGGCGCGCATTTCCGGGCGCAGACCCTCGCGCACAATACGTACGAGTACGTCGGCGCATTCCCGCCCGCGCAACGCCATGTCGACTTCCGGATAGGTTTCGCGCCCGATCAGCACGTCCGCCGCATCGATCATGTGCAGCGACAGGTTGGTGTGGATATCGAGCTGCACGACGATGGGAACCGCGTCGCCGACCTGGGCTCGAAGGGCGCGCAGGATGTGACCGTCGGCGTCGGCGATGCCCTCAGCCACCATCGACCCATGCAACTCCAGCAGCACCCCGTCGATGGGCCCCGCAGCGCGGATGCCCTCGAGCAACGCAGCAAGGATCTCGTCGAACAGCACCCGCGGCGTGGGGCCGCTCGGATGGGGCTCGGCGAAGACCGTCGGGAGCAGCTCAAAGCCGTGCACATCAGCGCCCTCGATGAAGCCGCCAATGGGCGTGTTGGTGTCGCGGAAGGTCGTCAGCACAGCCGCACCACGCAGGTAGCCGAAGCGCGACTCGTACGCCGCACGATCCGTCGGCACAGGGGTGAATGTGCTGCTTTCGTGGCTGAATGCACCAGTGGCAATTCGCATGGCGCTCAGTATAGCCCGGTTGGCGGATGGCGTCACGTCCGGCTACCTTTGGCCGCCATGATCTTCGAAGGCATCGACATCTTTCGTCGCCGACTGCAGGCCGGCGAAGTCCTGCTCGGCTGTGGTATCGGTCTCACTGATCCGCAGGTCAGCGACGCCCTCGCTGACTCGGTGGATTTTCTCTGGATCGACCTCGAACACACACCCATGAGTCCCGAAGCCATGCGTGGCCACCTGCTGGCGGCGCGCGCCCGGCGCCGGGCCATGGTGGTGCGTGTCCCCGGGTCAGAGACAGTCTGCATCAAACCCGTACTCGACGCCGGCGCCCCGGGCATTGTCGTGCCCCAGGTTCGTTGCGTGGATGAAGTTCGTCGGATCATAGACGATTGCCGCTACCCGCCGAAGGGGCAGCGGGGTTTTGGGCCCCTCGTCGCCTCGGATTACGGCCGCATGGGTGACGGCTACGTCGAGCGGGCCAACGGCAGTCTCTTCGTGTCGGTGATGATCGAGTGCACCGAAGCGGTCGACGTGATCGACGAGATCGTCGCACTGCCGGGGCTCGATTCTGTTGTTCTTGGGCCCTACGACCTGTCCGGCTCCTTCGGTGTCCTCGGCCAGGTGCACCACACCGACGTTGTGGCCGCCATGGAACGTGTCATCGCCGCAGCGCAGGCGCGCAATGTAGCGGTTGGTTCAGGTATGCCCGCCGACCCGGAATTCGCCGTGCTGCAGGCGTCGCGGGGCGTTCAGTGGATGCAGATGGGCGGCGATATCAGCTACATGATGAGCGCCACCCAGGACACCATGGTCAGCGTGCGCCAGCGGCTGCTGGACGGCACACAACCATCTCCCTGAACGATCCCCCTGAACGATCCCCCCGGCCCGGATCCCTTGCGCATATTTCCTGCCAGACAACTGCACGATCTGGGTGTCGAACTCTTCGTTGCCTGCGGCGCCCCCGATGCCGAAGCCGAGGCGGTCGCTGCACATCTCGTCGAAGCCAGCCTGATGGGCATCGACTCCCACGGCGTCGTGCGCTACATCTGGTACGTGGAGCAGTGCCTCGCCGGGCGTATCCACCCGGGCGCCCGCGTGCAGGTACTGCGGGATGGCGGCCACGTCGCCCTCGTCGACTGTGCCATGAACTTCGGCCAGATCGGTGCCGGTTTCATGGTCGAACTCGTCAAGGAACGGGCCAGGGATGGCGGCATCGCCTTTGCCACCAGCAGGCACTGTCATCATGTGGGCCGACTCGGTGCCTACCCGCAGGCGCTGGCAGAAGCGGGCCTGTTCGGCCTTGCCGTGGCCAACAGTCAGCGTCATGGTCATTTCGTCGTCCCCTGGGGTGGTCGTGAGGGGCGCCTGGCGACCAACCCCCTTGCCTGGGCGGCGCCGACAGCCGGTCGTCCCATGCTGTTGGACATGTCCACCAGCATGACGCCCGAAGGCAAGGTGCGTACAGCATTGCACGCTGGACAGCAGCTGCCGGAAGGGCAGATTCTCGACGCAGATGGCCTGCCGACGACAGACCCCGGTGCGTTCTATGGGAACGGTGATGGGCCACCGGAGGGTGCGATCCTGCCATTTGGCGGCCAGTTGGGCTACCGCGGTTTCGGCCTGGGCCTGCTCGTGGAGGTCCTCGGCGCCAGCATCGCCGGCGTTGAGCTGGGAGAGGCAGCGCCGGCTGTGGCGGGTGATGTTCCCTACATCAACGGCTTTTCCCTGCTGGCCATCGACCCCGGGGCGGTCACCGGTGATGGGGACCGGTTCGCCATGCTCACGGAGGAACTCAGGGCCTATGTTACCAGTTCCCCTGTTGCACCCGGCCATGAAGAAGTGATCCTGCCAGGCGAACGCGAGTTCCGCACGCTCGATCAGCGACAGAATGACGGCGTCCCTCTGCCCCCCGAGACTTGTCGACTCATCAACACGGTGGCAGAAAAACTCGGCGTCCGCGCCAACCTATGATGGGAGTCAGCACAACGTGAAGACCTACAGAATTGCCCTGTTGCCGGGGGACGGCATCGGTCCGGAACTGGCGCTCGAAGCCAGAAAAGTGCTCACAGCCATTGAGGCCCGGGGCCAGGCGCAGTTCGATTGTGTCGAGGCGCCCTTCGGCGGCAATGCCTACCTGCAGACGGGCAAGGCCTTTCCCGATGAAACCAAGCAGATCTGCGACGACGCCGACGCCATCCTCAAAGGGCCGATCGGCCTGAGCAAGCAGGAGTCGGACAAGATCCCCGTCGATGAACAACCTGAGCGCGGCGCGCTGCTGCCCATGCGCCGGCGCTACGACACCTTCGCCAACTACCGGCCCGTGTACCTGCCCAAGGCACTGGCCCACTTCTCGCCCCTCAAGCCGGAGATCGTCGGCGACGGCATCGACCTGCTGATGATCCGCGAGCTGGTGGGTGGGCTCTACTTCGGCGCCAAGAAGCGCGGCACGAACGACGCCGGGCTGCGCTACGTGCACGAAACCCTCGAGTATGACGAGAGTCAGATTGCCCGCATCCTGCACGTGGCCTTCGGTGAGGCGATGAAACGCAAGCGCGTCCTGCACAACGTGCACAAGAGCAATGTGCTGCTGTCGAGCGTGTTGTGGAACGAAGTCCTGGAGGAAGTCGCCACGCAATACCCTGAGGTGGAGGTCAAACACCTGATCGTGGATGCAGCGGCAACGCTGCTTTGCCTGCACCCGCGGCAGTACGACGTGATGGTCATGGAGAACATGTTCGGCGATATCCTCAGCGATCTGGGCGGCGGCCTGCTGGGATCCCTCGGCCTCATGCCCTCTGCCTGCATCGGCCCGGAAAAGGCCTACTACGAGCCGGCCCATGGCTCGGCCCCCGATATCGCCGGCCAGGGCATCGCCAATCCGTACTCGATGATCGGCTCCGTGGCGATGATGCTGGAGACAAGTTTCGGCATGGTCACCGAGGCCCGGTCCATCTGGTCGGCGCTGGAGCAGGTCTTTGTTGACGGCTACGCCACGGTGGATCTTGGCGCGGGCATCGACGGCGTCGAGGTGCTCGACACGGCAGCCTTCGGTGACAAGGTGGTTAAGCGTCTGGCGTGACGCATGCTTGCGGTAGAGATCTTCGACGACCGCAGCCGGGCCTATCTGTAACGCTCGCCGAAGACTTCTACCGCCTTGCGCACGGTGGTCATCGCCAGATCCACACGGCCATCGAAGGTTCCGTACATGCCCATCTCGGTGCCGAAGGCCATGCCGTAGGTACGGGAGGCGAAATCCATGAGATTGAAGCCCTCGCCGCGCCGCGTTGCATCCAGCCAGGCGACGCCCGTTTCGGACGTGTCAAACCAGGGCCCGAGAGACATGACATCCTCTTCGGTGGCAAGGGTGGCACCGGACTCTGTGATGCCCCGGATGATGGCACGGGCCGCTTTCTGCTCCCAGAGTTCGTTGTCTGCATCGGGCTGGCGCCGTGCCGACAGAAAGTACCGGTCATCCATCAACTGCGACTCGTGCAGGTCAAAGGACAACCCGGGCCGGATGCGGGCCATCAGATCCCGCGTAACACGGGGTTCTACGGGTGACCACGGCGTATCGTGGAAGCGATTGATATGGAGGATCTCGCCCGTCTGTGAGATGATCAGCGTGTAGGCGCGGCCGAGATCACCCGTGCCCTCCACCCCTGTCTGCCCGGGCGTCATGTAGACACGACGCCCCTGCAACGGCGCCAGCCGCGCCGGCTCTTCAGCATACAACCTTTGCAGCCGGGTGTAGAAGTGATACTGCGGACATCGCCGCTCCGGTGCGGGCCGTGCACTGGCATAGCCGTATTCGCCGATCAGCGACAGCAGCAGATCCTCCTCCTCAAACAAGACCTCGCCCTGTTCGCGCAGGATCCTCTCGACCTGGTCGAAGGAGGTCGCCGCCGGTGTCTCCCCGAGCCCCAGCGACAACGCGTGTGCGAAGCCCTGGAAACCCACCGGGTCGCGCGTGGGGATCACATACACCTGGTGCTCGGTCTCCACTTCATCAATCGACTGAACCGCGGCGCTGACCCCGGCCTGCTCGGTGGAATGGGACCCCGCCGTAACAAAAATCGCCGGCAGCTTGTCCCCACCACCCCGCGCCACCACCAGAGGCGACCCATCCACCGTATGCCCCAGGACTTCAACCGACCGCGCCCGACGCCGCACATCCGCCAACAACTCGTCATACGTCCAATAAATCTGTGCCATTCTCGTCTCCCTTTCTCTCTATCTCGCTGTCAGTTCTCTCTTCCAAACCATGCTCGGTTTCTGTCACCCAGTCGCACCCGACCCCGGCAGAAAAACCAGCCATTCAAATCGCCGTCCACCCACCATCAACCATCAGAGTATGCCCCGTCACCATCGCCGCCGCCGGACTGGCGAGAAACACGACGGCGCCCACAACATCCTCCGGTTGCCCTACACGCCCCAGAGGGATGCGCCCCAGCAGATCACTGCGCAACTCAGGGTCGTCAAAGGTCGACTGTGTCAGCGGCGTCAGAATGAAGGTGGGGCCAATGGCGTTGACGTTGATGCCGTATTGGGCCCACTCCAGCGCCAGAACACGCGTCAGGTTGACCACCCCCGCCTTGCTGGAACAGTAGGCGGCCCGCTTGTAGTAGCCGACAACACCATTGATCGACGCCACATTGATCACACGTCCCCCGCTGCTGTCGGCTTTCATCTGTCGTGCCACGCGCTGGGACAGAAAGAAGAGGCCCTTCAGATTTACATCCTGGACGAGGTCCCAGTCCGCCTCGGTCAGCTCCAGCGCGTCGGCGGGTTTGTTGACGCCGGCGTTGTTCACCAGAATGTCGATGCCCCCCAGACCCTCGACAGCGCCGTGCACAAATGCGTCGATGCTGTCCATATCCGGCAGTCGCAGGGACAGGGGCACAGCGACCCGGCCAAGAGCCTCGATGCGGTGACAGACGTCATCGAGGGCCGGCAGACGTTCCGGTACCTCGCTGAGAGCGACATCGGCACCGGCCTCGGCAAGGGCTTCGGCAATGGCCTCACCGATACCGGAGCCGGCACCGGTGACAACGGCGCGCAGGCCATCCAGCCGCATGCTGGGCAGGACCATCAGTGACCACCCGTCAGGTCAACACCCAGAACACGCTCCCAGACCTTGATCATCGCTCCCTTGGCCTCCGCCCCGTAGCCTTCGGCCAGCGCCTGGCGATAGGTCTGCAACGCCCCGGAAACAACCGGCATCGGCGCCTGGACCGCGTTGGCATGCTCACTGATGGCGAGCATGTCCTTGAAGGCTTTGCCCATGGGATAGCCCTCGGTGAACCGCCCCTCGAGTACCCGTTCGGAGAAGTAATCGAAGCCGAAACTCTGTCCGGAGCCGCTGCTCACGACGCGGCGGATCGATTGTGGATCGAGACCCAGGCGAGCTGCCAGGGGCAACATCTCGGCCATGGCCGCCACCGAGACGTTGTAGAGCACATTGTTGACCATCTTCGTCAACTGGCCGTTGCCCGAGGCACCCATGTGTACCACGGTCGTCCCCATCCGTTCCAGCAGGGGCCGAACAGCCTGGAATGCGACTTCATCCCCGCCGACCATGATCGTCAGAGTGCCGTCGGCGGCACGTGTCTCCATGCCCGTTACAGGTGAGTCAAGGAACAGCACGCCCTGCGTCGCCAGACGTTCTGCCAGCGCCTGTGACTTGCTGGCGGAGGTCGTGCTGGTGTCGACGATGATCGCCCCGGGCACGAGTGCCGCCGCCATGGCCCCGGGGCCGAAGAGCACATCCTCGACGACGTCGCCATCCGGCAGCGACAGTATGATGCGTTTGCAGTTGCGGCCGACAGTCGCCACATTCTCCGCC
>CALFPI010000684.1 GCA_937919035.1 uncultured Gemmatimonadaceae bacterium | reverse complement strand
CCGCCGGCGCCGATGAAGGCACCGAGGGTGGCGAAACCCACATTGATCACGGCGGACGTCTTGATACCCGCCAGGATCGAGCGGGATGCCAGGGGCAGTTCAATCAGGCGCAGGCGCACGCCGGGGGTGAGCCCAAGGGCTTCGGCTGATTCGCGCATGTGTTGCGGGATATCGGTAAGCCCTGTGTAGGTGTTGCGCACGATAGGCAACAAGGAGTAGAGGAACAGGGCGCAGATGGCGGGTGGTTCTTGCGTGCCAACGAAGGGAATCATAAAAACGAGCAGCGCCAGTGCCGGAATCGTCTGGATGATGCCGGCCCCACCAAGAATGAGCTGGCCGAGGCGCTCGTAACGGGCCGACAGGATGCCAAGGGGAACAGCCACCAGAATGGCTGCCGCCAACGACAGCAGGACAAGGGTGAGATGTTCACCCGTCCTCTGCAGCAGGCGGCCGAGGATGGTCACGTCCGTCACCTCGGTCGATACGTGCAACGTCGCATCAAGAAAGTCGTCGGCGACGCGGTCCTCGGACACCCGATCGATCTTGGCCCGCTTGTTGAGGCTCGACATCAAGGCGCCACTGATCGCCCCCTGCAGGCGGGTCATGGCGGCAACGACGCGGGGGGCACGTGACAGCAGGTCCGGACGATAGATGAGCACTGCGTTGTAGGTGGGAAAGTGCTGACGATCGTCAGTGAGTACGCGCAACCCGTAGTACTCGATTTCTGCGTCGGTTGAATACAGGTCCATGGCGTGGATGTCATCGGACTCCAGCGCCCGGTAGGCCAGGTCGTGCTGCAGGCCACGCACATCGGTCTGAGGCAGGCCGTAGGCGTCGCGCAACGACGGCCAGCCATCTCCTCGATCCATGAATTCGTTGCTGAAGCCGAAAACGATCTCGGGATGGTCCCGCAAGTCGGAGATCGTGACAATGCCGAGGTCTTCGGCGACCGCCTCGCGCATGCCCACAGCATAGGTATTGTTGAACCCCAGGGGCGGCCCCATACGCAGGCCTTCGGCCTCGACGGCGGCACGCAAGCCCTCTTCGCCAGCAGCAATGGGTTTGCCCGCGAGGATCTCCTGGGCGATCGTGCCCGTATACTCCGGGTAGATGTCGAGATCGCCGCGCAGCACTGCATTCCACAGCACCCGGGTGCCGCCAAATTCACGCTGGTGTTCGGCCTCAGCGCCGGCATCCTGCGCCAGGCGGGTGACGATCTCGCCGAGAATGACCGACTCGGTGAAGGCCTTGGAGCCGATTGTCACCTTCTGTGCGCGGGCAGCCGTTGCCGCAAACAGGCCGGCGACGACCATCAACCACGGGATCAGGCGAGTCGGTCTCACGGGCGGCTGTCTTCTTCCAGCACATGCAGCGCCGTGCGCTGGGCCTGAATGAAACGCTCGACGAATTCATCGGCTGGCTCGTGAACCAGCTGCGCCAGCGTGCCCTGCTGGACAATACAGCCGTCGCGCATCAGCACGATGACATCCCCAAAGAAGCCAGCTTCGCCCATGTCATGGGTGACGAGGACGACGGTCTTGTTCAGAGTACGGAAGATGTTGCGCAGATCGACCTGCAGTTCGGAACGCACGATGGGATCCAGGGCGCCGAGAGGCTCGTCCAGCAGCAGGACGTCAGGGTCGAGCATAAGGGCGCGCATAAGGCTGACCCGCTGCCGTTGGCCACCTGACAACTGCGCCGGGAAACGGGCGAAACCATCTGCCGGAAAACGGGTCAGTTCCGCCAGCTCCTGCAGGCGGGTGCTGACGCGGGACTCATCCCAACCCAGGTGCCGCGCCAGCAGGGCGACATTGTCAGCGGCTGACAGATGGGGGAACAGGCCGCCATCCTGGATGACGTAGCCCATTCGATGGCGCAACTGCAGCACATCGTCATCGTTGAATTCGGTGCCCTCGAAACGCACGCTGCCGCCATCGGGCTTGATCAGGTAGATCATCAAGCGCAGCAGCGTCGACTTGCCGCAGCCGGAGGGACCGATGAGCACGGTCGTGGCACCGGGACGCACCGAGAGATCCGTAGGGTGTACGGCAACCGTGTCACCAAAGGACCGCGAGACCTGTGTCAGTTCGAGCACGGGCGGCCTACTCGGTCAGGCTCTGCAGCGCGGGCAGATCGGCGATCTCGACCTGTTTGCGGGCGGAGCGGATCAAGCCCTGATCACGGAACTTCGCCATGACTTTGCTGACCATCTCACGGCTCGAGCCGACGAGGCGGGCCAGATCATCGTGGGTGATCGTCAGGCCTACCGTACGCCCACCCTCGGGCAGCTCCTCACCGTAGTCGGTGGACAGATTGACCAGGATTGTCGCCAGGCGCACACGCACGGATTTGGTCATGATCTGCGCCAGCCGCTGCTGCAGCCGGGCAATACGACGCCAGGAGAATTTGGTAATTCGGTAGCCGATCTCGGGGTGTCTGTTGAGCAGACCCTCCATCTGCGCCTGCGTCATGCGGCAGAGCACGGTCGGCTTCAGGGCCGCCAGATTCTGACTGTAGTCGACGCTCTCGGCACCCTCCATCGCACCAAAGAGGTCTCCCGGACCCAGCAGCAGTACGGTGGCGTCCTTGCCCTCGGCGTCCCCGTACGTCAGCGACATGAGCCCTTCTTTGATGAACCAGATCGCCTTCGGATCGTCGGGATCGGCAAGGATGCGGCTTTCGGGCTCGAGCTTGACCATGACAGTCACGTCGCGCAGATGCTCCATCTCCTGCCGGCTGATCCCGGAGAACAGGGGACAGTGTTGCAGATGCCAGAGCTTCTCGTCGCTGATCGTGCCGTGCTGTTGGGTCGCTTCAGTCATGTGATTTCGTCATCGAGATCGAGGTCTCAGGCGTCGTCGGCGAGGCGGATGCCCATGAACTGCCAGCGTTTGTCGGCCTTGAAGAAGTTCCGATATGTCGGACGAATGTGGTCGCGTGATGTGGCACAGGAGCCGCCGCGCAGGACCATCTGATTGATCATGAACTTGCCGTTGTATTCACCAAGGGGGCCCTCGAAGCGTCGGTATCCGGGATAGGGAAGATAGGCCGATCCCGTCCATTCCCAACAATCACCGTAGAGCTGCTGCAGCCGACCCGGTGTGATCGAATCTGCCTGCAGGGGGCGTGGATGGAATGTGCCGTCGTCGTGGAAGGTGCCCGTCTGCGGCGAAGCTTCCGAGAGCCCCGCAGCGACCTCCCACTCGGCCTCCGTGGGCAGCCGCTTCCCGGCCCAGAAGGCATAGGCTTCTGCCTCGTAATAACTGACGTGACACACAGGTGCATCGAGATCGAGTCGTACGAGACCGCCGAGGGTGAACTCGTGCCACTGACCATCGATGTTGTGCCAGTAGAGGGGACCCTTCCAGGCCTCTTCGCGAACCTGCATCCAGGCATCGGATAGCCACGGCTCGAAACGGGTGTAACCGCCATCCTCAACGAACTGCAGGTACTCGCCATTGGTGACCAGCCGCTGACCGAGGCGAAAATCGCGCAGAAAGGTCGCGTGCCGCGGCCCCTCGTTGTCGTAGTGGAAGCTGCCGCCGGCATGGCCGATTTCGTGGAGCCCACCGGCGAAATCGACGAACCCCATGGGTGGCAGGGTTGCCGGGGTGCCGTCGCCGACGCCGGTGTCCGTGCGATAGACCGGCCAGGTAGGGTTGCAGGCGAGGATATACTTGAGGTCGGTGACCAGCAGTTCCTGGTGTTGCTGCTCATGGTTGCAGCCGAGGATGGTCAGGTCACGAAAGGCATCGTACTGGTCATCACGGATGCTGCCGATGAGTTCGGTCATCTGCTCGGTCACGGCAGTGCGGTAGCTGCCGATCTGCTGTGTGGACGGCCGGGAGAGCGTGCCACGCAGGGGCCGCTCGATGCGTGGGCCCAGGCTCTCGTAGTAGGAATTGAGGATCCAGGCAAAGTCGGGGTCGAAGGGCTGGTAGCCGGCTATATGTGGGCCGAGCAGCAGCGATTCAAAGAACCAGGTCGTATGTCCCAGATGCCACTTGGGGGGGGACACATCGGCCACCGGCTGCGGCACATGGTCCTCGGGCGTCAGTGGCGCACAGATGTCCTGCGACAGGGAGCGGACAGCCAGGAAGTGATCACGAAGCTCGGAGCGGGTCATGGCGGAGCCCTGCTGACGGTTACTTGGGAAAAAGGACCTGTTACTTGCTGGAAAGAGGGCCTGCCGCGGAGCATGAGCGGGCCAGAATATCAGCGCCAAGTGTGTCAGAGTCGGGAGTGTCAGAGCCTGCTGACAACGCCCGGCTCGTGGGAGCGCACAGGCCCCGAATCGGCCGTCAGCCGAGTATACTGAACAAGAACAGCCGATGCAACTCTATGTAATGAGAAAAGTACCGCTAAAACAGCAAGTTACGTCACTTATAGAAGCGTTTTTCACCAGATGCCGAGGGCTTCCAGCTGTTGTGTGGCCTGCGGCGCCCAGCCCCTGTTGGCCGCCGGGCTTGCCGGACTGGGGTGCAGGATTGTCGCCAGCTGCGGGGCACAGTCTTCGCCCAGGCTGCGGCGTGCACAATCGAGGGCATAACGCCCGACGCCGATGACCCAATCCGGCGCCAGGATCCTGGTAATGGTGCGCAGGTGCTCGTCACACGGCCGGGCAATCGCCTCGCGCTCGGCGGCGGGAAGCTTGTCCGGCGTCCGGTTGCGTCCTGACTCTTCCATAAACATGAGGGGGCAGTAATTGACGACGAAGTGTTCGGCGAAAAAGGCTTCGGGGGTGACGAAGCGTTGTTGAAACAACTGCCACATGCGACGACCGCTGACCTCTGAGCGAGTACAGGCAAGGCCCTCTATGGGTCGTTTCGGGTGTTCTGGTGCAGGTCTGCCGATCGTTGCGTGGATGTCGACGAAGTCACGCACGGCGGCAACCTCCCCGAAGGGTACACCCGTTTGCGCCATGCCCCAGGGACCTGGATTCATCCCGAGGAACAGGACTTTCTTCGGCGCCGAACCCCACCGTGACAGATACTGTTCGTGGGCGGCACGGGCGTAGTCGACGGGGTTGTAGACATGGGTGACGGGGGCCGAAAAACGCAGATCCTGCAGCTGGCGACGCAGGCGGCGGGCGGCGTTGACAAGAGGGGAAGGCACGATCAGTTCAGTGCCTTGTCCGCTGCACGGGCGGCACGGCTAGGAGGCCGGGTTATTGTCGGTACCATCTACGGATCCCCATGCGGATGAGAAGCAGTACGGCAGGCAACAGCAGAATCAGCAGGACCATCGTGGAACCGCTGCGGATCAGGTCCAGCGCCTGTTCCCCGTACAGCACTGCCAGCGCTGCCCCGACGCC
>CALFPI010000683.1 GCA_937919035.1 uncultured Gemmatimonadaceae bacterium | reverse complement strand
GCCTGTTCATGACGGGTCAGCACCAGTTTGATCGTTGAGCCCTGCAGAGAGTTGAGCAGGTCGAGGTTCTCCTCGCCGGGAATACCAAAGATGTACTCAACCCCCTCTGCCTCCAGGGCCTTCACGAACAGATCAGATGCCTTCATGCTGCCTCCGTCAAATTGGGGGTCGTAAGAGTTCCAGATCTTCGTAGAGCGCACTCAGGGTGCGGCGGAAACGGACCGTGTGTGCTGCTTCGCCGGGCCTGCCGTTGACGGCCAGGGCGACGGCCAGTCCGTGTTCGGGATCGGCGAAGCCGATACAGCACTGACTGCCGCCGTGACCAAAGCTACGAGGCGAGCAGTGCAGACCAAAACCGTAGGGGACGGTATGGGCTCCATACTGATTCGAATCGACGACGAATCCCAGTCCCCAGTCGATGACGTGACGAAAGGTTTCATCCACGAGCCCCACCCTGTGGCGCCTGGTCAGGGTGGCGACCATGGGCGCCGCAAGGACTTGTCTGCCGCCGGGCCCACGGCCATCCTGCAGCAGCATTTCATAGAACCGGCGCAGATCATCCACGCTACCGCAAAGGCCCGCTCCGGGTGAACAGTACGGCACGGACAACCCCCGCATTTCAGTCGCCTCCGATCCGCCCGTATCGAACAGGGTCGCCAGCCTGCTGCCATCATCTGGCCCGGCGCCATCACCGACCGCCAGCCACGTCCGTGCCATACCTGCCGGTTCCAGTACGTGCGCCGAGATATACTCCTGAGGCGCAAGGCTGGAGATGACGCGAATCACCTCGCCAAGGACCTGCCACCCCGAGCGCGCCTGGTAGGCGGCCCGGTCCCCTGGAACCCAACCGCCATGGAGCCGGCTGGCGCAGACCCGCTGCAGCGCGTCGGCAGAAGAATCGGCCTTGCCATCGAGATCAAACAGTGAACCGAAACCGCCGGTATGTGTCAGGATGTGGCGCAACGTGATCGACTCCTTGCCACGCGCGGCAAAGGCCGGGATCCAGCGCCGGACGGGGTCGTCAAGGCTGAGTTGCTGCTGTTGCCACAACTGTGCCAGGGCGACGGCGGTGATTGGCTTGCCGGCGGACAGCCAGGGGATGGCCAGATCCTGGGTCATCGGCACCCCCGGTCCTGCCTGGCCGCTGCAGCGCTGCATCACGTGCCCATCGACGGACACCGACAGCAATACACCCGAATGTTCCCCGGCGGACTGATGCTCAGCGAGTACGGCCTCAGTGCGCGGTAACAGGACGGGGACCACTCAACTGGCTAGGATTTCGTGACGGGAGATGGAAGGCATGGACAGATCGAGTAGTACGAGGTCAATCGAGGGTTGCAGGTCTGCCTGGCGCTCGCTGCCCAGAAGCACATGGGTCCGTGGGAGCCGGGAGGTCGATAGACGGCAAGGTCAGAGTTCCAGCAGTGCGCTCAGCAAAGCGTAGGCCTCATCCTCGTCGAGGCCACTGGCCTTGCGGCCACGCTTGATGAGTTCAATCGAAGTTGTGATGCCACGCTCAGCCAGGATCTCGCCGGCACGCAGAGCAACCTCCTGGGTGAATTGGGCAGCCGCCGCCTCAGGAACGGACGCGGTCGCTGCGGCAGCGGCAATCCAGCTGACAATGGTGGGATCGTGTGTCCCGGAAACCCGCGCCAGCAGATCTACCAGGTACTTGCGCGACTGATCTCGACGACAGTGTGCGCCGGAGGCCGTGTCGACGACAAAAAAATCGATACGACTTGTAATACGCTGTTCGGCGATGCGCCCCATGTGTCGACGCAGAATGGCGTAGAAGGTATCAATCTGGGCAACAGACAGGTCCGCATCCCGCTCGAGATCGCGCAAGTAGGCAGGGGCCATGAGGCCATCGCGGCGTTCCAGGCGCTGGCGATTGAGCCGGGCGCGCAGGGCCCCGGTGGCGGAACGGGACTCGGTGGCGGAACCGGACTCGGTTGCGGAACCGGACTCGGTAGTCGAGGCGATGTCAGTGCCGGCGGGCGCTGCCGCGGCACCGGCACCGGCAGCCACCCTGGATGACGGCGACGTAGTCACGCGCGCCGCAGTTGCTGCCGGACCCGCACCCGAAGCGGCAACCGCTGCCGCCGCGGCGGCGGCGGCGATGCTGTCGACACGCAGGGATTCTGTCGCCGCCGTTGCGCGGGAGCGGGCGATCGCTTCGGCGACTCGAGGATTCGGCGGTTTGCGTGCAGCCACAACCGGCGCCGTTCGTTTCGTTGGCGCCGGTGCCGGCCGGGGGCGCAGGCCTTGTGGTGTACCCGTCAGTTCCAGTTGCCCCTGCCACCAGATCCAGCGGTCCTGCTGGCTGGCGATCTTGACGGCCACATCCGCCCCCGGGTTGTCGGAATCCGTGAACAGAAACATCACGTCGAAGAGGTCTCCCGGCTGCGGGTAGGCTTCCATCCAGGTCCAGGGAATGGCAACCTCGAAACTCCGGCTGGTGCCCCTGACGAGGCCGGCAACCTGCACGGGGGGGCGCACGACTTCGGTGGTTCTCTGCCGCCCACCCCACCAGTAGACCCCCGCTTCCTCTGAGATGGGGGGTGCCAGCCAGAGATTGTAGCCGGCATTGGCACCGGGCTCACGAAGGAAAATTTTCATGTGATCGTAGTAGAACACCCGGTCCTTGCGCTGGCCACCGGAGCCATGCCACTCACGATCCTCGGGAGCCACCTGGCCGGCATCGAGTGTATCATCCAGCACTGCGGCGGCGACATAGAGGGCCTGTGCGTCCCACTGTACCAGGACCACCGCCTCGTGGTCATCACCATTCTGGAAGGCCCCGCGCAGGCCGACACCGTCGCCGGCCGGATCCAGAGCGATCCACGCCGCCTGCCCCCATTCGTGCAGGTCGCCGTCGATCGTGATCTCGTGCGCCGGCAATGGTACCGCTACCCCTTCCTGGGCACGCACCGACGACACTGCCAGCAGGCAGGCACCGACAGCTGTCACCACCGCGGGGATCTGCATCAGCTTTGCTGTTCCCGCTTGCTCGACACGGCCCAGCTCTGATCTTCGTCGACCGTGGCCACGGCGTGTACGCCGTCGTCGAACTGCGCCTGGAGATACTCATACGTCTGCTGCATGTCGTCGTCCGGATAGCGCCAGTCGTGCAGATAGTGCACGCCGCCTATACATGCCTGCAGGAGCTCCTTGGTGCAACCGAAACAGGGCCGCATCGTCGAATACAGCGTCGCCCCCTCGGTAGCGATCCCGAAACGTGCTGCCGTGAGCAGGGCATTCTGTTCTGCGTGGACACAGATGCAGATATCATAGGCCCGACCCGAGGCATAGCGCTCTCGCTGCGAACAACGGGGGCACCCCCCATCCGTGCAGTTGGTCATGTTTGCCGGGGTGCCGTTGTAGCCCGTTGAGATGATGCGATCGTCGAGTACCAGGATCGCACCGACGCGATTCCCCAGGCAGTCGGCTCTGGCCCGCACGGCCATAGCGATGCCCATGTAGTAGTCGCCACGTCCAGGACGCGTCCGTTCGCTCACGTTTCTGCCCCTTCGTATCTTTCTGTCCGTTAACGGTCCGCAATCCTTTACGCAAAGCGATCCCTATGACAACAACGTCTGCAGCCCGTTCGCTGAACGCCAGTGAACTTGAGCGCTATCACGAGGACGGCTACCTCCTGATCCCGGATCTGCTGCCCGTCAGCGACATTGATGCCTTCTGTGAGCATGAAGCCCGGCAGCAGGAGGCCGGTCCGAATGGTCTGCAGAAACACCAGACTGATGCCGCCTGGAGTGCCATCGCCCGCCACCCGCAGGTCGTCACCAAGGTGCGCCAGCTCCTGGAGGGTGTGCCACGGATCGTGCAGACCATGTACATGGCGAAAAAGCCCGGTGGCGGCACCGGTGTCGCTCTGCATCAGGATACTCACTATATCCGCAACGAGCCAAACACCCTGATGGCCTGCTGGATCGCCTGCAACGACACGGGCGCCGACAATGGCGGACTGTGTGTGGCTCCTGGCAGCCACAGGCGTGGACTCCTTGAGGCCGGTCAGGTGCGCGAGTCAGACCAACATACCACCTGGGTCAACGACTACCCGATGCGGGATCCTGCCGGCAAGACGTGGACAGAAAAAATGCACTCCCACGACATCCATGCCTTCACCCGTGATCAGGTCGACATGCTCACCGTGCCAAAGGGTGGCGGTGTCTTCTTCTCCAGCCTCACGGTACACGGCTCCTACGCCAATCAGACCGAGGACCGGCCACGGCTGGCTTTCGCCACGCATTACGTACGTGACGACACCTGGGTGTTCCGCCAGGATCTGCAGGGCATGGTTCCCGCCTAGCGCGCCGCCGACACCGCACGCCGTCGCAGTTCTGTCAGATAGGCCGTCGGATCCTGGAGGATCCCGCCGGCGGCCGCATAGTAGGCCTCGTCGAGCTCATAGGCACCATCCCGGGCCGTAAGCCAGCGGCTGCCGGCACTGGGATGCTCGGTCAGCATCTGCTGCCAGCGGCCGTAGTTCTCCGGTCCATTCGACTCCATCATGCCACCCCGCACACCCGGGAAGGCCGGCAGCCGGGCGGCGACGTTCTTGTTCCACTCGACCAGCACTGGAACACAGGCATTGTCCGCAACAAAAGCGACCATTCCATGTGTCGCCGCCGCTGCCAGCATGTCGAAGGCAACGGACAAGGTCTTGCCCGCCGGCTTGATCGCAACGGCCCCGTACCCCGCCTGGGCCCGCAGCGCGACGTCCGCCGGGTCGTGCAGGCTTTCGTCAGCGGCGACAAGCACCCCGAGATCACCCACCATCTCCTCCGAGTCCGCGGCGAAG
>CALFPI010000682.1 GCA_937919035.1 uncultured Gemmatimonadaceae bacterium | reverse complement strand
GGCCGGGGGTAACAAGGGTGGGGAACTCGCTGCACGCTGCACCAGGCGCCAGCTTCCGACGCAAGCTACCTACGCACCGACCGGCTCCCCGACGGATTCCCACTGGATGCGGCCGTCATCGAGGACGAATCGCATGCCTTCCATCTCAGCAGTTGGTACGGTTGTCGACGCGCGCCCGCCATCGGTACTGGCGGACACCACCTCGACAGCCGTTCCGTCGCCGTGAACTTCCAGGCGGGCTGTCTTGTGGAAGAAATCGTAGCTGCCATCCTTCGGCTGCTGTACGACCCGTGGGACAATGAACTCCATCGATGTGAGTCCGGCAATGGCACCCCCTACGTCGACCGAGCAACAACGGTGGCAGAGCGCATCGACAAGATGTTCAAGCCGGCTTGCGAGCCAGTCAACGCGACGTCGCAGCCGATCCCGCTCAAAGACCGCCTCAAACAGCTCACGCAGGCTCTTCACCAACTGCATGAAGACCTTCTCCCGGGCAGGATAGTTGACCAGGTACTTACGATTGGTGCGAGTAATGACGCCGATCACCCCCTTGGCAAAGAACTCGGCCAGGGCCAGCTCCAGCTGTTCATCGGTGCGTCCTTCCAGAGATCCGTAGAAGGAGCGCAGGTCGACGCAGACACGGCCATTGGCGTGCTGCACGAGGCGGCCCACATTGAAATCCAGCGGAATCCGCAGAGCCCGGCAGGTCTTGTCGAGACGTTTCTCCTCTGCCGTCACCCTGCGTGCGACGGATTCGGTCTGCGTGTACACCTGTTCCATCGTCAGACGGCAGGATTCGATGCGACGACGATCATCTTCGTAATCGCCGGCGATAATTCGCCCGGTCTCCAGCGTGCCACCGAAGGCAGCCTGGTGCGCTGCGGTGACCTGACAGTGACAAGAGTGGCCTCCGACGAGCACCCGTCGTGCCGAGAGTTGGGCGTGGTGGATGGAGCCGAAGACGACGATGTCACCCTTGGCCTCGATTCGCACGGGATGCTCCAGCGTGCCGCGAACACTGCCCTGCACGAGGACGCTGCGCTCACTGCGCACGATGTGGACGAATGCCAGATCATCCTGCACGAGGATGTCGCGGTCGTCGCCATCAAACACGCTCAGCGGCGCATCCGGACTGATCACCGGAAGTTCCGTCAGGCGGCCTTCACGCAGTATGGCATCGGAGGCGCTCTGGATCCAGGGGAGCTGGATGCCGGCACTATCGCTGCCGGTTCTTTTCATATTGGCACTCTGGTTGCGGGTGTCCACCACGGTGCCGGTCCTCCCTTCCTCAGCGAAGTACGGCAGTCGGCTCTCCGAGAAGGCGGATGCCTTCAAGTGTTTCCGCCAGTTGCAGGGCACCATCAAGCAGCGCGCTGAAGGTCTCGACACTGACAGGTTTCGACAGCATAACGTCGATGCAACTCATGACCTCCTCCGGGATCTCCTCGGGGATGAAACCCGATATCACGGCAATCACGGCATGGGGGTTCATGTTGCGTACCACGGCGATGATCTCCAGGCCACTGATGCCGGGCATGCGCACATCGAGAGTGATCAGATCAAAATTGGAGCGCAATACACGCGTTACGGCATCCTCAGCGCTGT
>CALFPI010000681.1 GCA_937919035.1 uncultured Gemmatimonadaceae bacterium | reverse complement strand
TGGCCTTCAGTACGCAGGCACAGGCGCGAATTGTGGCGCTGCTCCCTGATGACATGGCAGCTGAGGCAGGGGACTGGCTGCGACGGTCGGTGGAGCTTGCTGCAGAGGCGACGTCGAAGCTGGAGTTGGCCCTGCTGGCGCGTTGCCTCGTGCCCGCTGACGATGCTGCTGAAACCGATCAGCCAGCCGATCAGCCAGTCGATCTGGCGACCGATACATCTGCAACCGATCTGCCGGAAGTTCTGCTTGCCTGCCTGCTGGCAGGGGCGCCCGTGGGGGATGCGGCGGCTCTGTTGGCGCAACTGCCGCTGACAACGCAGGGCCAGGTGCTGGCGCTGGTGGCGACATCGACACCGATCGGCATCGTTCGGCCATTGCCCGCGCAGCAGCGGGGCCTCCTTGCGGCGTGCCGGCAACCCACGGAGAGGTGGGGTGTGCACGCTGCTTGTGATATCCTGCGCGCCCTGCCCGGTCAGCGCCAACTGCGGCGCGCCCTGACGGCAACAACCGAAGCCGACGCGGACGCGGCAGCGATCATTCAGAGCCATCTCTTCGATATGGACGACCTGACCCGACTGCGTACGCAGGAACTGCAGTTGTTGCTGGGCCGCATCGACAACGTCACCCTGGCACGAGCCCTTGGTGGCGCCGGCGAAAGGGTGGTGGCACAGATCTTTGCCAACGTGTCGGAGCGTCGAGCGCTGCTGCTGCGGGATGAGCTGGAGCCTGGCGCCGAAGTGAGCGACGAAGAGATCGAGATGGCCTGTAACGAAGTGATGGCTCTCGTCCGCAAACTGTATGAGCATGGCGACATCGTCACCTACTTCGGCACCATCTCGCGTGCGCATGAGGGACGGGATGATGAGGAGGAGGAGGAAGATGGGGACGAGGCAGAGGACGAGTACGAGGACGACGAACAGACGTTGGCGCCAGCGGTGGACCGGGAAAGGCCGGGTGCTGCATTTCGCAGGGCTCTGATCCTCATTGGCACGGCAGTCGCGCTGACAACTGTGGCGATCCTGCTGCTAGCAGATACAGACAAGCCTGCTGCCGGCAGACGCAGGATGCCAGACCAGGAAATGTCAGACCCGGAAATGTCAGACACGGAATCGGCCGAGGGAAAATCCGGCAGTCGATTGCCGGCGGCGACCCGTTCCCCTGGCCCGCTGCAAGCAGGGGAGATGTTGAAAGCCGCGGGAACGGCAGATGTCATCCTCGACTTTCCCAACGCGGGCGGGGCGCGGGTCGCCGTCGCGCCCGGTGCCCAGGTCGAGGGCCTGGAGAGGACCACGGAGGCCGGCCAGGATGCTGAGCCTGCGAGGCCCGAAGATGCCGGTCTGTATCTGCGAGTCGGCCGTGTAACAGTAACCACTGTGAGGGGGGTGTTCACGGTACGAACGCCCCTCGTCGAGGTCGTTGGTAGCGCCGGTAGCATCTTTGCTGTACGCGTCGTGCTCGATGCATCGACGACGGCAACGACACGTCAGGGTACAGTAGAGGTGTGGTCGTTGACGGGGCGCCGGCTGGCACAGTTGAGGCCAGGGCAGAGGCTGCGCATCGACAGCTCCGGCAGAGTCGAGCTAAGTCCTTAACAGGTCTGAAGAAAAGTCAAGAATTGGGGTTGATCTTCCACAGAGCGCCACTTATACTTTGGCATCTCCCAAAGTAAAACGAGCGTCCATCCCAGTTCGGGTTCCCCACTCGAAGCGACGTTCGGCAGCACCACTCCCTGTTGTAAATCCCTGGCATCCGTCCCCACGGGTGTATGTACTACCACTCCCTATACCATGTTCGATCTATCGGTCGGACAAATCATCTCGATCTGTGGACCTGTCGGCGCAGATCGCGTTGCGTAGTTGCCAAGTCCTGCCCCGCTCCCGTGCCATCTCATTCTGGGGGAGGACTCACAGCTGCCGTTTGGAGGGGTGCAATGGCCACACTACAGACCGATACGTTGGTCGATCAGTATTTTCATGAAATCGAAAGCTCCGTTGGCTTGTCGTCGAAGGAAGAAGTCGCCATTGCTGATCGGATTCAGCAAGGTGACGAAGCAGCACTGACGGAACTCGTGCAGGCAAACCTGCGGTTCGTCGTCAGCGTCGCCAAGGGCTACCAGAACCTTGGACTGCCACTGTCAGACCTGATCAATGAAGGCAATCTGGGTCTGGTGGTTGCGGCGAAACGCTTTGACGGATCCAAGGGCTTCAAGTTCATCTCGTATGCTGTGTGGTGGATTCGCCAGTCGATCCTGCAAGCACTGGCGGAACAGTCCCGCATCGTGCGCCTGCCGCTGAATCGGATCGGCGAGTTGACCAAGGTCAACAAATGCATGACCAAGCTCGAGCAGCGCCTCGGACGAGCACCTGAGGTTGAGGAGATCGCTGCAGAGCTCAATGCGAATCCCGATGATATGGACATGCTGCTGCGCCTGGCACAACGGCCTGTGTCGTTGGAGACACCCTGTGACGACCAGGAGCCGGATCGTTGCCTGGGCGATCTGCTGCCCGATAACAGCCTGCCCGCCTGTGACGATGTCCTGTCAGAGGGGGAGCTGAAGAACGAAATTCAGTCGGCGATGGATGCTCTGACCGAGGGCGAAGCGCGGGTCCTGAATATGTACTACGGTCTCGACGGTCAGGAGCCCATGACCCTTGAAGAGATCGGCACGTATGTGGGGCGCACCCGCGAGCGTGTTCGTCAGATCAAGGAGAAGGCTCTGCAGAAGCTGCGTCATCCAAACCGCAGTGAGATTCTGAAGGAGTACTACGGCGAAGACGCGTAAAAACCTGATGGCTGACATGGGTCAACTTCTTGACACATGTCGAAGGCACCGGTAGATTTTTTCGCCTGTGTTGAGTGTGTTCCGGCTTAGCTCAGTTGGCAGAGCGGGTGACTGTTAATCACCATGTCCTAGGTTCGAGTCCTAGAGCCGGAGCCATATTTGAAGAAGCGCAATCCCTTCCGTGTGAAGGGGTTGCGCTTTTTCGTTGGGGGCCAGTTGCTGTGCCGGAATGCTCGACGTCACCGACGACGATCGGGAGGTTGATGGCTCTCGCTGCTTTCTCCATCCAACGAGACATCCTACCAACAACCACCCCACGGGTGCTGAAACAGTGTTCGCGCCACCCCTCTCAGGGGTATATCGTTCTGGCCATGAAAACCCGTATGATCTGCGCCGTACTTCTCCTACTTCTCGCAGTCCCCCTGTGGGCCCACAACGGTGCGGCGGCAATCGCTGCACAGGTAGAAGGCATTGTGATCGACGCGAATCTGAGCGACTGGCCCGAAGCAAGTTGAACTTCCGGCCTGCATTCCGCATGAGATCGCCAAGATGAAGAGGTGGTTGGCTGCCCTGATCATTGTAGTGGGGCCGTTCCTGTTGTCGGGAGATGCGGCTGACGAGCCGGTCCTGGCGCGTCTGATGATCAGGCTGGACCCCGAGCGCATGGAAGCTTTCACAGAGCTCTACGAGCGCGAGCTTCGGCCGATGCTGCTGGAAGCCGGCTTTCGAGAGTCCGGGCAGCTGAGTCGGCCGGCGGTGGAGCCCGAGTGGTTCTGCCGCCTCTTCGAGGTCGAGTCGATCAAGCACTTCGAGCAGTCGGTCGATTGGGATCTTGCCAATAACCAGTGGCCCTACGAGGCCATCATCCTTCTCGGTGAGCATGGGAGCCAGCAGATCAACCTGGCCCCGTGGTTGACCTCCCACGCAGCAACCTTCCATCACCCGGATGGGCCGTCCGACACTCTAAGGATGCGCTTCCAGCTCTACTCGGCGCCAATGCCGGAACCTGAGATCTCAAAGACAGGGCCTGGCCACTATCGCTTCGAGCGACACGATGCCAGCAATGGCCTTCGACACGCCAGTGTGAGCCCTGGTCTGTTCCAAAATGATGGCGCGCTATGGGCCATGAGCGATCACTACGTCTGGACCCAGTTCGACGGACAGCGCTGGCAGGAGTCACGCATTCCGGGTCTGGAGGGTGACAACTGGCGCCACCTGCTGACAGACTCGGCGGGAAACCACTGGTTTTGCCGTTTCTCGCCGTCATCCAAGTTCGGCCTACAAATCACAGGTGACAGGCTGGCGGTCTGGAACGGACGCTCGACGATCATCCGATCCGAAGAGGATGGATTGCCCGGCATGATCCAGTCCGCCCATAGTGGCGATAGCGGCTCGATATGGATCAACACGGATCAGGGGGCCGTACGACTCGACGGACAATCTTTCGGGCCTCCCCTGCAGGTTGAGGCAGAGCCGGTCTTCGTCTGGTCTTCAGAACAAGGGCACTCCGTCTGGCTGATCAACGAGGGGAGAACCTCTCTCTACCGTTACGAAGATGGGATCCGTGGAAAGCTGGATGTTCGCCACGTCCCCTGGCTCCAGGGTGCCTCGAACCTTCTCTACTATCGCCGTCCATTGGCTGACGCATCGGGCCACCTGTGGGTCGGAACAAGCGACGGACTCTACACCTTCGACGGCGAACAGTTCCACCCGACAGGCCTCTTCGTCGGCGAGGGCGTCGAGCCCTACCTGCTTGACAGTCGTGGCGATCTCTGGGTTGTGACGTGGGATGAGGCATGGGTCTACCGGGTGGAAAGCCCAGCCGACGACGATCGACGTCGAATTTCCCGCTACTCCACACTCGATGGCCTGTCTGGCAACATCGTAACCGACGTCATCGAGGATGCCGAAGGTAGTGTCTGGCTCTCGACGAATGGCGGCGTCAGCCGCTTCGATCCCTCACTCCGGACGTTGACCTCAGCGGACGGCTTGTTCAGCGACGAGATCACGAATATGTCCCTGGATGAAGATGGTCGCCTCTGGATGACCAGCCGGGAACATTCCCTGGGAACCTATTTATCCGGGAACAGCTCGGTGTATCCTGACGTGCCTGCGCTGGGAGCCTTGGTCGCATTGCCAGATGGAGGACTGCTCGTCTCTGACGTGGGCAACTGGGGATCGGCGTCCCTCGGGCTCATCACGGGGGGGCGGATCGAGGGATTTGGACCGCCGGATGGAATTTCGGGTGACGCCAGCGGTCATCTGGGGAAGGCGCTGCTGGCACCTGGTGGCACGGCCTGGATGGCACGGGCGTTTGGGATCATCTCCTACGACGGCAAGAACCTCCGCGAGCACCGCAACGTGTCCCAGTGGAACTTTGGCCTGGCCATCGATCGGGACGGCGCAGTGTGGAGTGCAGCAGGTAGGGGTGGCGTGAGCGTTCTGGAGAACGACGACCCGATCTCCTGGCCTCCGATTGATGGACTCGACAGCGTGGAAGTCTGGTCGGTGCAGCAGGGCCGCGACGGCGATATGTGGTTCGGTACTTACGGAAGCGGTCTGCTGCGCTATGACGGTGAGACCTTCCACCACTACACCGTGAAGGATGGTCTCGTCACCCTATCTGCCAATATGAGGTGAGACACTTTCCTTCTATAGTTTACTGAGTAGGG
>CALFPI010000680.1 GCA_937919035.1 uncultured Gemmatimonadaceae bacterium | reverse complement strand
CGCACACCGCTGAATGCGATCATCGGCTACACCCGCATTCTTCTGCGGCGGGTCCAGGGTGAGATCGACGAGCGGCAGTATCGCAACCTGGAAAACATCCGCGTCAGTGCCGACAACCTGCTGCTGCTCATCAATGACATCCTCGACCTGTCGCGCATCGAATCGGGACGCACCGAGATCCACGTAGAGCAGGCGGATCTCCAGCAGATCGCAGGCGAGTGCCTGGCAGCGCTGCAATCGCTGGTCCCGGACGGCGTGGAACTGGTCGGTGATCTGCCGGCGGTGGCGCCGGTACAAACCGACGCGGACCGTGTGCGTCGTGTGCTGCTGAACTTGCTGGGCAATGCCGTCAAATTCACCGAGTCCGGCAGCATCACGCTGCGCCTGCGGCCGCTGGATGATGGTGTGGAACTGTCCGTCATCGACACCGGTGTCGGGATTCCCCCTGAGGATCTGGCCCACGTGTTCGACGAGTTCCGCCAGGTGGAGCGCAAGGATAAAAAGCGCGAGGGCAGCGGCCTGGGTCTGGCCATCGTTCGGCGTTCGGTAGAGATGCTCGACGGCAGTGTCACCGCCACCAGCACCGTGGGCCAGGGTTCGACGTTCACTGTGCAACTGCCTTGGGCGGTTGCTGCAGCCTCCTGAAGTCGGTGAAAGTTTGAGCCAAAGCTTCCGGGCACCTTGTTTCCATGGTATGCCTGGCGCCACACAATCCAAGCGGCAACCATCGGAAGCAAGCGGTAGGCGTTGAGCGACGAGTCGCAGCGCGATAGCCACGACCCGTATGCGCCGTTTCGCGTTTCCGCCTATCGGCGCTACGCCTTTGGTGGCATCGTCACACGGCTGGGCACCCGCATGCAGTCCGTCGCTGTGGGCTGGGATGTCTACCAGCGTACGGGTGAACCCCTGGCTCTGGGGCTCGTCGGCCTGGCTCAGGTGATTCCCGCCATCCTGCTGGCGCTGCCCGCCGGCTGGTTGGCCGATAGCTTCGACCGACGGAAAGTTGTGTTGCTGAGCCTGTTGGGCATGACACTGACCTCTGCCGGCCTGGCCCTGCAGGCCGTGCTCCATGCCGATGTATGGGTCGTCTACACACTGCTGACGCTGGACGCCGTCGTCGGCTCCCTCGGACGCCCGGCGCGCTCCTCGCTGGTGCCACGCCTGGTGCCGCGGGAGATCTTTCCCAGTGCCGTCGCCTGGAACAACAGCATGTTCCAACTGGCCGGCGTCGTCGGTCCAGCGATCGGCGGTTTCGTCATCGCCGCCTCGATCCCGGCCGCCTACGCGCTGGCAGCCGTCAGTTCCCTGCTGTTTGCCGTGCTGCTGGCCCGCATCCCGGAGGCGGCGGGTGTCGCCGACAGTAGTGGGGGCCACGCAACACTGTCGACGGTGTTCGATGGCATCCACTATCTGCGCCGCACGCGCGTGCTGCTGGCGATCATCTCCCTCGACATGTTTGCCGTGCTGCTCGGCGGTGCCGTCTATCTGCTGCCGGTGTTCGCCGAGGACATTCTCGCCGTCGGCGCCGAAGGGCTTGGCTACCTGCACGCGGCGCCCGCCGTGGGGGCGTTGCTCACGGCCCTGCTGCTGGCACATCTGCCACCGTTGGCCAAAGCCGGGCGAGCCCTGTTGTGGTCTGTCGCCGGTTTTGGTGCGGCGACGATCCTCTTCGGCCTCTCCAGCAACCTCCACCTGTCCCTTGCCATGTTGTTTCTTACCGGCGCCTTCGACCAGGTGAGCATGGTCGTGCGTCATACCATGGTGCAACTGACAACGCCGGATGCCATGCGCGGCCGGGTGTCGGCCGTGAATGGTGTCTTCGTCTCTGCCAGCAACGAACTCGGTGGCTTCGAATCGGGTTTGGTGGCACATTGGTTCGGCCCCATCATTGCCGTCGTCTCCGGTGGCATCGGCACATTGGTCGTCGTCGCCGCCACCGCCTGGGCGGCGCCACAGTTGCGCCGCTTCGGCTCCCTCGGCGAAATCCACACGAAGCAGTAGATCTCCCCATGCAAGGACCCACAGAATGAGCACCACTCGCTACCGTGCCGCGATCGTCGGCCTGGGTTTCATTGGCGGCGCCGACCAGGTTTCAGGTGATGTACTGGGGCAGCGCGTCGAGGATCTGGATGGCACCCATGTGCAGGCCTTGCGCGGCCATGACCGCGTCGATCTCGTCGCCGGCAGCAGTCGCGATGGGGGCCGACGCCAGCGGTTCCACGAGCGTTTTGAGGTACCCGTCTTCGCCGACTGGCACCAGATGTTGCGCCAGGCAGCCCCCCTCGATATCGTCAACATCGCCACCTACACACCAGCCCATGCCGAGGTGACCCACGCCGCCCTGGAGGCTGGTGCGCGGGTGATCTATTGTGAGAAACCAGTGGCTCCCACCGTCGCCGCGGCGCAGGGCATGGTCGACGCCTGTGACGCCGCCGGTGCCTTGCTGGTGATCAATCACAACATCCGCTTTCACCCCTCCTTCCGCCGCCTGCGGGACCTGCTGGCCGACGGCGGCATCGGTACGTTGACGTCGGTGGCCGCCCAGTGGCCCACCGGCCGCCTTGGCAACGTCGGCACACACATGATCGACGCGGTACAGATGGTCACAGGATTGTCGGTAACTGGTGTCAGCGGTACGCTCGACACATCTGCCAGGCCCGACTGCCGCGGGGACGCCTTCGACGATCCCGGGGGCTGGGGTGTGCTGCGTCTGGGCCGCCAACTGCCGCCCAGCGGCAGCGGACCCGCTGGCGACCTGCACTGTGTGATTGATGCCGCAGACTATGGGGCCACACCCCCTCGGCTGCGCTTTCACGGCACCGACGGCCATGCTGTGTGCCGCGGCCGCGAGGTCACCATCGTGCGTGGCACCGAGACCGAGACCTGGCCCAATCGATATCCGGAGTCCGGCATGGACCGCGCCGTGCGCGAGGCGGTACAGTGGCTCGACGGATTGGGCCCCTTTCCGTACGATGCGCGGCAGGCGGTGCGTACGCTGGAGGCGATCGTCGCCTTCCATTTGTCGCATGCGCGCGGCGGCCTCCGACTCGACGTGCCGCTGTCAGGGCCGGACCGCCACCATATCCTGCACAGTGGCTGATGCGGGACGCTGGATTTTTTTCAACGCAACCGAAAGTGGAGATGCAGGATGTTTGGTGACATACGCAATACGCAGGGCGAGCGACTCGACTACACAGTGCACGAAGGCCACAGCGAAGGTCTTGTCATTCTCGGCCACGGGGTGACGGGCAACAAGGACCGCCCCTTTGTCGTGGCTCTGGCCGAGGCCCTTGCCGGCGCAGGTGCAACAACGTTGCGGCTGTCGTTTTCCGGCAATGGCGGCTCGGAGGGACGTTTTCAGGACAGTACGATTTCGAAGGAGATCGCCGATCTGGGCAGCGTGCTCGACGCTGTGAGACAACGCCCTGTCTGTTTCATCGGTCACAGTATGGGGGGGGCCGTGGGGGTGCTTCGCGCCGCCATGGATCGGCGCATTCACTGGCTCGTTTCATTGGCCGGCATGGTGCATACGCAGGCCTTCGCCGAGCGCGAATTTGCCGACGCAACACCTGACGTTGGTTGTATGTGGGAGGAGCAATCCTGCCCTCTGTCGAGCACCTATATGGATGACATGGCAGCCATCCACAGCGTCATCGACAAGGGGATTGAAGTGCAGGTGCCGTGGCTGCTGGTGCATGGCACCGAGGATGACGTGGTCCCATTGCAGGACTCCCGCGATATCGTGGCCCGGGGGCCACAGGCCCATCTGCAGGAACTGGAGGGTGCCAACCACGTATTCAGTGATGCCGCTACGGCACCGATGATCGACGTCGTCGTCCCATGGGTGCGGCGACAGGTGGTCGCCTGAAGTGACCTGGTCCTGGTCGGAACGTCACATCGAGGAGTACCACCAACAGGGGTACACGGTGTTTGCAGCGATTCTACCCCCGTCGCTGATCGCTGACCTGCGCCGGGCCTGCGACGAGGCGCGCACCTTGGCGCGGGAACGCTCGGGCCCACAGACACAACGGCTGCAGCCGGTCTTCCAATTCGCCATCGACCATGCACCGTTCACAGCCTTCACCGAGCTGCCCGAACTGGTGGATGCCCTGCAACGCACGCTGAGCCCGCAGCATACATACGGCCATCCTGACGGGCTGGGTGTTTTGCTGGAGCCCGCCGAGTTGCCCTGGTGCACGCCTTGGCATCGTGACTGGCGCGACAACGTGTACGGACTGGACCTGGACCGGTGGGAGTCGGACTTCCGTAACGTGGACCTGTTCAATCAGCTCAACTGCGCCCTGTACGAAGACAGTTCCACCTGGGTTGTGCCTGGCAGCCACCTGCGCCTCGATCTGCCGGCAGAGGCCGCTCGCTTTCCACTGCGGCCGATTGCCGGTCCGCAGCTGGATGGCCTGGACGGCGCCCTGCGGGAGCGCCTCTGTCGGCAGTACTGTGAGTCGCTTCCCGGAGCCGTGCCCCTGCACCTGGCGGCAGGTGACTTCTGTCTGTACCGCAACACGCTGTGGCACATTGGCACCTATGTACCGTACCGTAGACGGGCAACATTGCATGATTTTGTCGATACGCCCGCTTTTCGCGACTGGCGGGATGAGGTTGGGGAAGCTGCCAAGCGGGCCCGGCATGACGAATCCCAACCGGGTTGACTGAAGTTCCGTACATTGGTTGTCTGTCCTGTCCTGTCCTTCTATGAGTCGATTGCCACGATGACCACTCCGATAAACGCGACGGCACATCTGCAGTCCCTGGGGGCCCCGGCCTTCCGTTTGTGGATTTATCTGTGCCGGCTGGCCAAGACCCAGGGGAGCATGGATTTCAGCGTCGTTGTCTCGGAACTGGCCCGCGAGAGTGGTGTTGTTTCCGGTGAGGGTGGTGATGGTCTGGGTCCGGTACGGGCTGCCTTGCGGCGCCTCGTCTCGGCCCGCTACCTGACGGCCGTTCCCGAAAAGGGACGTCGCTGCCACATCAATCTGCTCAAGACCGTCGACATCGTCTGAGCACGGCAATGAAGTTCCACCAGGACGGTCTGACCCGTGCGCCGCACGTGGATCGACCGCACACGCTTGGCCCTCACACTTCCAGCAGCCGACCGTAGGTCTCCAGGCAGCGGTCCTGGCGGAGACCCTCCGCCGCGTCACCGACTTCGCCGGCAAAGGAACGTTCCTTCATCCGACGGCGGTCGGCTGGACCACGGCAAGGTGGACATCACGGCTCAAGGAGCAGATCCTTTGCTGAAAGAGCGTCCCGCTGATGGGTAGATCCGCGGCAAGGTAGTTTCACCCGCAACCCGCCGAAATGCCGATGCAGACCAACTACGACGAAGCTCTGGTCCCCGACTATGAACTGCCTGATCCGTTGATCGATGCGAGCGGCCAGCCGGTGACAACGGCGGCTCAGTGGCGGCAGCAACGCCGGGGTGAGATCCTGCAGTTGTTCGAG
>CALFPI010000679.1 GCA_937919035.1 uncultured Gemmatimonadaceae bacterium | reverse complement strand
ATACGCCGCGACGGTGGCCAGGTGTTCATCGTCGATATCAGTGGCGTCGGTGAGATTGACACAGAAACATCGACGCACCTCGTCCGTCTGGCCAAGGCGATTCAGTTGATGGGCTGCCGCTGTGTCTATTCGGGGTTGTCGCCTGCGGTTGCAAAGGCACTCGTTGAGTTTGGGGCCGACTTCCGCAGCATCGCAACCACCTCGTCCCTTGCCGAGGCAGTTGCTATTGCCAACAACCCACCGGGCGATCCACGTACATAGGCAAGGACCATACTACGGGTGGTCACCTATGTGCGGCGCGTCAGATAGCTTGCCAGTTCGACACACCCCGCCTCAAATTCACGCCGAATTTCGTCGATCATCGCGAGTGTACCTTCCGGAATGCACCCGTCAACGGCCTCCTCCAAGCGTCTGCAGGCGGCTGCTAATCTTGGTGTTCCGAGGTCGCGGCCACTGCCCTTCAGCGTGTGGGCAGCGAGTCGCAGATCGGTGGGATTCGCAGTCTCCAAGGCCTGCACCATCTGTGCCAGATTCTGCTGCCCCTCCTCATTGAAGCTCTCGATGACTACGGCGATGGAAAAGTTGCCCGCCTTCTCCAGACTCTCCAATTCAGCCAGGCCGTCAGGATCGAGGGTTGGCAACTCTTCCGGCGCCAGCGGGATCTCGTCCATTGCATCCTCCGCCACCGCAGGTCCACCACCGCCCTGAAGCACCTGCTCTATGGCTGCGAACAGTGTCGCCCGGCGTACCGGCTTGGCCACGTAGCCGTCCATGCCGGCTTCGAGGCACAGTCGGCGGTCCCCCTCCATGGCATTGGCGGTGAGACCAATGATGGGAATATGACGACCACCGAATTCGTGCTCGCGGATGCGCGAGGTCGCTTCGAAGCCGCCCATCTCCGGCATCTGTACATCCATCAGGATGAGATCGTGTTGATCGGGACTGGTGTTCTGTGCGTTGACGGCCTCAAGGCCGTTGTTGGCGATGGTCACCGAATGGCCATGGCTCTCGAGCAGGCCGACGGCGACACGCTGGTTGACGCGGTTATCCTCGGCCAGCAGAATCCGCAGTGGTGGCAGTTTTGCCGATCCCTCGGTCACCGGAGCCGACACAGTCAGCGCTGGCGACTGCCCGGAATCCAGAGCCAGGAGCAGAGCGTCGAGTAGGTCGGACGGTTTCACCGGCTTGCGCAGGCAACTGCGCACGCCCTGGGCCTGCGCCCTGTCGATGAAGGCGGGATCGTCGAGGGAGCTCAGCATCATGATCGTCGAGCCCGCCAGCTGTGGATGTTGTCTGATTTGCTCCGCTACCTGCACGCCGTCCATCTCAGGCATCGTACCGTCAAGGATTACCAGATCGAAGGGTGTGCCGCCCTCGGCGGCAGCAGCCATCACCCGCAGTGCGGCTCTGCCATTGGCGACCGGCACAGACTCCATACCCCAATTGCCAAGAAGTTCGCGCAGGATAACGCGGTTGGTGTCGTTGTCGTCGACGATGAGAACTGACAGACCGTCCAAGTCAAACGGGCGAGTCAGTGCCTTGGAACCTTGCTCACCTGCGGCCCGCTGCAGACGGGCAGTGAAGTAGAATACACTGCCCTTTCCTGGTTCGCTCTCGAGCCAGAGGCGCCCGCCCATCATCTCTACGAGCTGCCGCGAGATGCTCAGCCCCAGACCGGTACCGCCAAAGCGCCTCGTGGTCGATTCATCGGCTTGGGAGAACGCCCCGAATATCGCCTCTTGCTGCTCAGCGGGGACACCGATGCCAGTGTCACGCACAGAAATCTGTAGCGTAATCTCCGAGTCGTCGTCGGCAGGGGCTTCAATTTCCAGCACCACCTCACCCGTGGAAGTGAACTTGATCGCATTACCCACCAGGTTCACCGCGATTTGGCGCAACCTGCCGGGGTCGCCCTTGAGGTGCTCCGGAACATCCGGGGCGATGCGGCAGGCCAACTCAAGGTTCTTCTCGTGGGCTCTGACTGCCATCAGTTTCATCACTGAGTAGACGACATCCCAGAGGACGAAGACAGTGTTTTCGAGCTTGAGCTTACCGGACTCGATCTTCGACAGATCGAGGATGTCGTTGATAAGCTCCAGCAGGGCATCTGCGGAAACGCTGACAGTATCGAGATAGTGACGCTGCGTTGGTGCCAGATCCGTATCCATCAACAGCTCAGTCATGCCGATGATGCCGTTCATCGGCGTGCGGATTTCGTGGCTCATGTTGGCCAGAAATGTGCTCTTCAAAGCATTGGCTTCATCGGCCTCTCGCCGCGCCTCCTCGGCCTGACGAGTACGCTCGTGCAAAGCTTGCAGGTCGTCGAGGCGCTGGAATCCCTCCGACAGAATTCCGGCGACTTCGCGAAGGAGCCCGATGTGGGGACCGAAGACCTCAGCCTGGAGGCTGTTGGCCGCCAAGGTGCCGCGCGCGAAGGGCACGTCGATGACGCTTCTGGGCGGGCTCGTGTTCGACCAGTCGATCAGCTCTCCAAAGGGATCGTCCCGCTCCAAGTCAGCGCGATGTACGGGTTGGCCACCGCGCCAGAAGCCAATCGCCCGGGCCGCGTACTGCGGCTTCATACGATTGGAGAGGAGCTGTGGGGCGTCCGAGTCCGCATTTGCGTACTCACCGATAGTGTAAGCCTGCACCTGAGGATCGCCTTCAGGGTCATCCACCACGTTGACGCCGACCGCTTGAAAGGGGATGCGACTCTCCTTGAGCAGGTCGAAAAGCGGATGGAGCAAGTCGATGATGTCACTGGTGCTGTCCAGGCGCCACACGGACTCGCGGTACCTGGCAAGGATTTGCTCACGTCGTTCCTCTTCCTTGCGGGCGCTGATGTCGGTGACCATGCTGAAAGCGCCGACCAGCACCCCGTCCTCGTCGAACAAGGAGGTATCGTTGTTGAGACAGGGTACAATCGTGCCATCGGGGCGAGACATGGCAACTTCGTAGGCGATCACCGCCTGGTTGCTCAACACTCGCCGCTCCTCGACTATCCGCGTGTTGTCCTCATTGAGGAACTCCCAGATGCGATGGCCGATTACGTCCTCAGGGGGGCGGCCGAGAATCGCGCACATGGCGGTATTGATCTCGAGGACCACCTGGTCATTGTCGATGCGCCAGAATCCCTCGTTCGTCGTCTCCAGGATTGCACGCTGGCGGTGCTCTTCACGCTGGAGAGCGGAGTTGCTACTAGCCAGTTCGCTCGTACGCTCCTCGACACGGCTTTCGAGTGCCTCCTGAGCTTGATGCAGTTCGGTATCGCGAGCCTGAATCTGCTCGAGCATGGCATTGAAGCCGTCGTAGAGATCTCCCAATTCACCACCAGTGGTGCGTACGGCACGGCTGCCATAGTCGCCAGTGTCGGTGACCCCCCGCATCGCCGTCGCCAGCGTCAGCACTGGCTGGGAGATCTGCCGCTGTAGCAGAACCGACAGCAGGGCGGCGACGACTATGCCTCCCGCCATCATCAATATGGCGCTGTAGATGAACTGCTTAAGACGCCTATGCACGGACTGCATGTCTGCGGTCAGAAACACTGTGCCCCACTGTTCGCCGTCAGCGCTGATGGCGCGGAACAGAAGCAGCTGCTCATCTGCAAAGCTGTGGCTGTCGGCGGCGGTTGCGGGAAAATCGTAGTCGGTCTGTGCGGGATAGGTGGCAAAGAGCTCACCCGAAGCATCGTACACACATCCCTGTAGAATGTCCGGCTCGCCGGCGAGGGTGGAGAGCGTCTGGACTGCGGCCCCGGAGTCCAGGAACCTCAGAGCGGCGACCGAATTCTGGCCGATGATTGTGGCCGTTGTGCTGAGGCGCTGAACCATACTGTCACGCGACGCACCGATGTCGGCAATGACGTAATAGGTACTTGCCAGAACCAGCACGGAGAAGGCCGTGAGGATCTGGATGATGACCAGCTTCCTGCGGATGGGCAGGTCGCTGAAAGATCTCATGTGGGTCGCAGCTTCTCTATACCGAAGTTCCAGATTGGTTTGCGCAGCAATTCGTGTGTGTCATTGAAGTTACGTC
>CALFPI010000678.1 GCA_937919035.1 uncultured Gemmatimonadaceae bacterium | reverse complement strand
CGTGACGCAGTTGGTAAGGGCGCAGGTGCTTGAGGAACATTCCATCATCCTGTCGGGAAGGGCCGTGTGCGAACCCATACGTACAGCCAAAACGGCCGGCTGAGCAACTCATCCGGGCAACCCATCTGGGCAACCCACCTGAGCCGCTGCTAGAATTTGAAGTGGCCGGTCACACGCGCCTGGATATGGGGATCCGGGCCGTCAGGCAGCTGCACGTAGAGGTTCGGCATGATGTGCACGTTCTTGTCCGCCGCCCAGTCGAGTCCGGCAATGACGACGAGATCGGTCGTGTCAGCGTCGTCGTTGTTGAGTGCGTCGAGACGGGCGAATCCTCGCCAGCTGTCGGCGACCGGGAGCGAACCAAAGGCCGACAGACCCGACCGAGTCCGGTCTCCCCCCGGGTCCGATGCGGAGGCCTCACGATCCACACGCGTGAAGACTTCCAGGCCGCCCTGAAAGCCGCTGCCCATACGGCCAGCAAAAGCCTTCAAGGTGAAGCTGTCGCCGCCGGGAAGCATGTCAAGATCGCCGCAGAGTTCGAGGCGATTGCTCTCGCCCGGTTGCAGCTGCACGGAGGCATAGAGCTTCTTGCCATTGTCGCTCTCGGACTTCTGTCCCGGGCCATTGGCTACCATCACGTGATAGCTGGCACGGCCCGCGTGACCCTTCAGCGCCAGACCGATATCGGCAGAGGAGCCGATCTTGTTGAGATCCAGCACGGTTTTTTCAATGGAACGGTACCCCCAGACCTTCTCTGCCAGTTCCCACGTTGGCGTGCCGGACGCACCGATGTAGAGATCACCACCGAGGGCGCCCTTCCACTGCAGATATGCGTTCTTGACGAAGGGCACCATCTTGTCGCCTGAGCCGAAGCCGGCGTCGTTGGCCTCGAAACGAACACGGACGTCGAAGCGATCTGAAACGGGTCGATCGTAGGTGAAGTAGACCCGCCGCAGTTGGAAGGCATTCTGCTTTTCGGGCAGCTTCGCCTCGCCGGCGTCGGCACTCAACACCGAGTAGTAGTCGGCGAACATGACGCCGCTGATTTTGCTGTCGGCGGCATGGGCTCGCAGGGCAGGCAGAGCCAGGATCATCGCCGTCAGCAGAGACAGCGCAGGTCGATTCAGCATGGGGCACTCCAACGTCGGAGAAGGTTGGTGAAAGTGCGGGTTTTCTCCCGCCTGCTACGAACGTATGACCTCTGACAGACACCCGGCAAGGAGCGTAACCGAATCGTAACATCCATGGAATCCCAGCGTAACAAAGGGGCCTATTTTCTTGTAGCAGCGCCAACAGACACCCATCCCAAACATGACTCAGGAGACACGGATGTTGAAGACTGTCGCTGCCGCCCTGGCCCTGGTGATCACTCTCAACTCGGCGTTGCCCGCCCAGACCACACAGGTGGACCCCCGGATCAAACCCTACCAGAAGGTCAGTGGCATTTCCGGCGGGGCCAGCAGCATCGGTTCTGATACGATGAACAACCTCATGGCCCTGTGGTTGGAAGGGTTCCGCAAGTATTATCCCAATGTTCGCATCCAGATCGAGGGCAAGGGATCCAGCACGGCGCCGCCGGCTCTGATCGAAGGCACGGCCCAGTTCGGGCCCATGTCGCGTGCCATGAAGTCGACGGAGGTGGACAAGTTCGAAGAGAAGTTCGGCTACACCCCGACGCCGCTGCGCACGTCACTGGACGCACTGGCGGTGTTCGTCAACAAAGACAATCCGATCAAAGGTATGACCCTGGCTCAGGTGGATGCAGTCTTCTCCAAGACCCGCCGTGGCGGCGCCGCCGAAGAGATCAGCCGCTGGGGGCAGTTGGGCCTCGGTGGTGCATATGAAAGATCCCGCATCAGCCTCTACGGGCGCAACTCGGCGTCAGGCACCTACGGTTTCTTCAAGGATGTCGCCCTCGCCAAGGGGGACTACAAGGACGAAGTGAAGGAGCAGCCTGGTTCAGCCTCTGTTGTTCAGGGTATCACCGAGGATTCCTATGGCATCGGCTACAGCGGCATCGGCTATCGCACTTCCGGCGTGCGCGTCGTGCCCCTGGCAGAAGCGAAGGACATGCCCTTCCGTGAGGCGAATCTGGAGAACGTACTCGACGGATCGTATCCTCTCGGCCGCTTTCTCTTCCTGTATGTGAACAAGGCGCCCGGGAAGCCGCTGGATCCGATGATCCGCGAGTTCTGCCGCTTCGTGTTCTCCAAAGAGGGCCAGGAGATCGTCATAAAGGATGGTTATATGCCCGTGCCTTTTGAGGTAGCAACCGAAGAATTGGCGAAACTCGCCGAAGAGACGAAATAGTCTCAGTGACAATCTCGGTCCCGCACGCAGTGGAGTTCTGACTCTGACCCCTTCGGCCAGAACCGGGCGCGCCCGCCGCGCCCGGTTCTATGATCACCTCGGGCGCAAACTCATCGCCGCCGGTGGCATCGGCATCATCGCCGCCGTCCTCGGGATTTTCGTCTTCATCGGACGCGAGACCTACCCGTTGTTCCTCGATGCACAATGGTCTGAGGAACCTGGGGCCAAAGTCGCGCCGGGGTCAGATCCTCTTGAACTGGGCCTCGATCCCTACCGTGAGATCATATATACGGTCGGACCGCAGGGAATCGATTTCGTCGCCCGGGATGCCCAACGGCAGTTTGCCAGCCACCACGTCGACGATCTCGGCGATGTGCAGGTGACGGCAGCGGGCCGATCGCCGCGCGATGGTCGGGTCGTGCTCGGGTTGGACGACGGCCGAGCGCTCACGGCGATCGTTGCTTTCAGCCTGTCGTACGATGATACCGAGCGTACTGTGTCACCCGAAGTTGAGCGCGAAGAACTCGTGCGGCTTTTTGATGATGCCGCCGTGGCACAGATTGCCTATCGCCACGATGGCAACAAACGATCGGCCGTGGCCGCCTTGTCAGCGGATGGGCGCCTCGTGATCCGCGTCGCTGAACGCACCCGCAGCCTGATGGGGGCCGGGCGTGTGCAGGAAGCCCGGTTCGATCTGACGAACCAGTTGCAGGACCCGGTCACGGCCCTGGCGATCGATGACGCCGTGCAGCATCTGGTGGTTGGCACAGCCAGCGGGCAGGTACAGGCCTGGCAGATCCATGGGTCCCACGATAGGCCCGAGCGCCTGCCGCCGTTTGATGTCACCCCCGGAGCAGCCGGCGGTGTAACGGCGCTGGCCTTTCTGCTCGGGGATCTGTCACTGGCCGTCGGCGACGAGAACGGCGCAATCAGCGTCTGGTTCCAGACCGATGCCGACGGCAGTGCGCGTGCCTTTCGGCGTGTGCACGAACTGACGTCCCACGATCGCGCCGTGACGGTCATCGTGCCGTCGGAACGGGACAAACAGTTTCTCTCCGGTGACGCTGGTGGCACCGTGGCCCTGCACCACGCCACGTCGGAGCAGACCTTTTTTGATCTGCAAGTCGGTGCGGGTGCGATTCGCCGACTCGCCTTCGCCCCGAAGGGGGACGGCTTTCTGGTCTCCTCTGAAGGACAACAGGGCATTGCCGCCTACAGTCTGAGCAATCCGCATCCCGAGATCACGATCGCGACGTTGTTCGGCCGGGTCTGGTATGAGGGCTATGAGCAGCCCGAGTACGTCTGGCAGTCCACGGGGGGCACGGACGAATTCGAGCCAAAACTCAGCATGATTCCCCTCGCCTTCGGCACGATCAAGGGCACGGTTTTCGCCATGCTCTTCGCCCTGCCCATGGCGGTACTGGCAGCGCTGTACACGGCGGAGTTCGCCTCGCCGAAGGTGCGCAGTGTGGTCAAACCCACGGTAGAACTCATGGCCTCCCTGCCGAGTGTGATCCTCGGCTTTCTCGCCGGCCTGTGGTTGGCGCCGATGCTGGAGCACTACATCATCGGTACTGCCCTGCTGCTGCTGCTCACGCCGGTTGTTGTCCTGCTCGGCGCCTTCGGCTGGCGGCAGCTGCCGCGGAACGTGCGCGCCCACCTGCCGGCGAATGCCGAACTGGTCGCGCTCATCCTGCTGACGCTGGGCAGCACCGTCGTGGCCCTGTTGTGTGGCCCGAGTGTCGAGACGGCCCTTTTTGGTGGGGGCCTGCCCCGCTGGCTGGCAGAGGAAACGAGCCTGCGCTTTGATCAGCGCAACTGCCTCGTCATCGGCTTTGCCATGGGTTTTGCCGTGATCCCTCTCATTTTCACCATCTGCGAGGACGCCCTGTCCAGTGTCCCCGCCAGTCTGCGCGCCGCCTCGCTTGGGCTGGGTGCCACAC
>CALFPI010000677.1 GCA_937919035.1 uncultured Gemmatimonadaceae bacterium | reverse complement strand
ACCGCTACTTCGAAGTGGATATGGTGCGCTTCAACGGGCCCCTGTCGGCAGCCGGTGCGCGCCCGGTGAAGACCGGGCCCAATTCGTGGACCCGTGACGGCATTGATTACGTCCGGGATGCGCGCACGGATCTGGTCGGATTGGCCAACCCCTCCGCCCAGCAGAGTTACAGCCATCGCTACGATGAGATCCATGTGCGTCATCAACTGGAGCAGTGGGATGGCACCTGCCCGGATCTCGGACCGCCGACCACTGACCCGTTCACCGACAGGATCCGCGCCCGCGCCGCCAGAGATGGTGTCAAGTGGGTGCATATGGCCGAGATCGGCGCCGGTACGGGTGTGGCCTTCTTTGCGCCCTTTCTGCTGATGTGGATGATCGAGGCGCCCGAGTTGTGCCATCGGTGGATTGCCATGCAGAAGCTTCCCGCCCTGGAGATGACGCGCCGTGCCATCACCAATGGGGCATCTGTTGTGGCCATGGGTGGCGACGTCAGCTGTGACAAGGGTCCCTTCATTTCGCCACAGGCGTATCGCGAGTTCGTGCTGCCAGTGATTCAGGAGCATACCCGCGTGATTCAGCAGGCTGGTGCCAGGGCGGTATACACCTCAGATGGCAACCACTGGCCGATCGGCCAGGAGTTCTTCTTCGATTCCGGGATCGACGGCTACAAGGAAGTCGACAAGGCGGCGGGCATGACCTGGCCCCGATTGATCGAGTCCGGTGTTGCCGAACGGGTGTGCATCATCGGCAACATCGATGCACGTTACACCATGTGCCAGGGGACTCCTGCCGATGTCCGGCGGGAGGTGATCGAGTGCCTGGATTTCGGCCGCCGCACGCCAGGAGGCCACATCCTGCACCTGAGCCACTCGGTACATGAGGACATACCCAAGGAGAACTACTACGCGCTGGTCGAGGCATATCGAGACTATTTCGGTATGGAGCGACTGCCGACGATCTGACAGCCCGTCGCTGTCTCACCAAATCACTGACAATCCCTTGTGACCACCCGGCCAATCGTCGAATATCGGTTCCAGTACGTCCCAGCCTATCAACAACTCTGCCGGCCGACATGCTTTCGGCCGACCATCTTCCATCAGGCACTCGCGCCACGAAAGTGAACCCAACCATGCCCCCCGAAGAGAAGATGGATGTTGCTTTTCCGGCTTTGACCCCGGCGCAGCGCCTGCACCTTGATATCTACGGGTATGTCGTGGTGCCAGAGACACTTACGGCCGACGAATGCGGCACTCTCATCGAGGCGCTGCAGCAACTCAAGCATGATCTGATTGCCGCCGGCAAACCGTCGCCGCGCGAGCCGGACCCTGCTTCGAAGGTGCGTGGTGCCTGTGTCGCAGACCGAAACTCCACGCACCACTACTTCATGCGCGACATCGAGCAGGCGGATCCTTCCATCACCGCCTATATCACGCACCCGTTGATGGTTGGCATGGCAGCCGAGATTATCGGTGGCGAGATCCGCATGGTGGAGTCGAATGCGCACATCAATGCGCGCCATCCGGACTGGCAGTCGCAAGAGGCGGCGACGCACAAGTACGGGTTTCATCGTGGCATCGACGTGCCGTACGGTAGCTACACCCGCAACGGTCTCTATCACTGCAACTTCGTCAAGACGTTGACGAACCTGACCGATCTGGGACCGGAGGACGGGGGCACGGTGGTCATTGCCGGCAGTCACAAGATGGATCTGCCACCGGCACAACTCATTGAATGTGCCTATCAGGACCGCTCGCTGATCCACCAGGTCATTGCGCCGGCGGGCTCGACGCTGCTCTTCGTTGAGCCGCTGATCCATGCAACGGGGCTGCTCACCAGCGACAGGGAGCGCATCATCCTCATTACCGGTTACGGCCCGGCGCACCTGCCGTACTGGGGGGATGGCGAGTTGACGCCGGAGTTCAGGGCGGCGATCCCGCCAAACCAGCAGCAACTGTTCTTTGGTCGGCAGAACTGGGATCGTCGTGTGAAGGAGCGCGCGGATCTCATGATACCCGCCGATCCGCGATCCTTCGAGCTGGGTGTGTGGAATCAACGGGACAGCCTCCCGACGGGCGATCAGGCCTGAACCAGAAGGGACACAGGACATGAAACTGGGAGAGATGAACTGGCCTGACGTGGCCGCACTTGATCGTCAGGCGATGGTTGCCGTATACCCGATTGCTTCTTTTGAGCAGCACGGCCACCACCTGCCCTTCCTCACCGACACGATCGAGACGACGGGTGTCGTCGATCGTCTCGACATGCGCCTCGCCGAGCGCGTCCTGTGCCTGCCGACGCAATGGCTGGGTTACTCGTTTCATCACATGAGATTTGCCGGCAGCCTGACAGCCACATCGGAAACGCACATTCGCATGATCGTCGAGACGGTGGACGGCCTCGTACGAGCCGGCTTTCTGCGCGTGCTCATTGTCAACGGGCATGGTGGCAACCAGGCGAACCTGAAGGTGGCACAGCAGATCCTGAAGGAGAAACATGACGGCGCGTGTGTCCTTGGGGCTTCGTGGTGGGAACTTGCCAAAGAAGCCCTGGATCAGGTCAAGGAGGCGGGCCCCACAGGCTCGGGGCACGCCGGTGAGATGGAGACCTCCCTCATGATGGCGCTGCGTCCGGACCTGGTGCGCACCGATCGCCTGCTTGATGATGGCTGGCTCCCCACATCGGTCCACGGTGCTCGTGTGCAGCGCTTTCGCCGCATCGACGAACAGACGGAGCGCGGTGTCTACGGATCACCAACGGCAGGCAGCGCCGACAAAGGGGAACGCATGCTCCGCATCGTCGTTGACAGTCTGGTGGAGGTCGTCGAGGACATGCTCGCCGATCGTTTCTGAGAGGCACTGGTAGCGGCAACTTCGGTGGACCTGACCGGGGGCTGTCGACTGGATTGGCGGCCTCGAGATGACCTCGGGATCCTCGCTGTCGGCCAAAACCGGCTCGACGCCGGTGCTGGACCCTCGGCGGGGTGTGCGCGTGGACTGCGTGGCTGCCTGGACGGGCTGCTGTACGGCACGCTCACGGACGGCGTATTCAGGCTGGCTGTGGCTGCGGGGAATGTAGCCCGTCAGTCGACGAGAGCCTGGTAGACCAGCGTCCTGCAGGTCTGCAGGAAATCCATCCGCATCAGCCGTTGCGACAGGACGATGCCGATCAGGTCTTCCGTCGGATCGACCCAGAACACGGTATGGAAGGCGCCACCCCAGCCGAAGCTGCCAACGGACTCGAGGCTACCGAAGCGACCGCGATCGGCACGAATGCCCACGCCCAGCCCCATGGTATCCCCGTGCAGGGGGACACCATGCGGGTCGTCGATGATGATCCGCAGTGCCCCCATCGAGTTCGTCGCCATGCGGTCCACGGTTTTGCGGCCCAGCAGGCGCGTGCCTTCCAGGTGACCGCCGTTGAGCAACATCTGGGCGAAACGCGTGTAGTCATGCAGAGTGGAGACGAGACCATGGCCGCCCGGATGCACACGACTCGACTCATTGCAGACGTCTGCCAGCGACATGCGGAAGGGTTCCAGCGGCACGGGATCTTCCGTCACCCGTGTCAGGGCGCCGGGTTGTGAGCCGTCGACCTGCTGGTAGACAAC
>CALFPI010000676.1 GCA_937919035.1 uncultured Gemmatimonadaceae bacterium | reverse complement strand
GGGACTCCATCGCCGTGCTGGCCACCGGTAACGAGCATTCGGAGCGGGAGCAGATGCTGCACCAGATCAAGGTCCTGCGACCATTCTTCGACCTGGCTGCCATGGCTCTGTAGCATGCCGTGCGTCACCTGATCGCGCTCGTGCTTGAGCGCAGCGGTTTCACCGTACTGCTGGATCTGCTGATGCCTGAGGTTTCGGGGCGCGGGTTCTCCCGTGATCTTGTCGAGTGCATCACCCGCGTGCAGGGCGAACGGAACGGCTAGAGATTTCCTACCGCCTGGACAGGATATCCTGGAAGTCCGTAACGCCGTAGCCGATGCCGACATAGTCGAGCAGGTTCGTCAGCGCCCGCAGCGCCACACCAAAGCCGTCCGTGCCGGAGACGCCGCCGAACTGACCGCCACCCTTCAGGTGTGGTTCGAGGTCGAGAAACACGCCGGGCACCCCGTGCTTCTGCAGCTTTCGTGCCAGCGCCGGAAGGCGCGGGCGAAAATCGCGCAGGATCGCCTCGTGGGCAGAGTCGCCCATATCACAGGGGACGAAATTCTTCAGCCGCTCCTCGTCAACAACACCCGTCCACTTGAGCTTCGTATCGATCTTGTAATCCTTGATATGCATCCAGCCAATACCCGAACGCATAGCCTCGTACTCGGCAAAGGTCTGGTCGGGGCGCAGATTCTGACTCGACAGGTTGCCGCCGTCAAAGATGAGATGCAGACTCGGATGGTTGACCTTGCGGAAGAGGCTGCGCAACAGTCTCCCGTTCTGGCCGATGAGGTTGGCCTCGACTTCCAGACCAAAGAGCACGCCACCTTTGGCGCAGATCTCCGCGATGCGGAACAGGCGCTCCGCCGCCGCATCAACATGATCTTCTGCTGCGGTACCCCGCGGGTGGTAGAAGGAAAACCCGCGGATCAGCTTGGTGTCGAAAGCCCCAGCCAGATCCACGGCGCGCTGCACATCATTTGCCAGATATCTGTCGAAGGGAATGAAGGCGTTCACCGTGCCATCCTCGACATCGAGGAGTTTGACCTTGCCAATGGGTGAACCCAGCGAGGAAACGCGGATGCCGAAGTCACCGTGCAGCCGGCACAAGCGCTTGACATCTGCCCGGTTCAACTTCATGACGTTCTTCACGCCCGTGCCAACGTCGACAAAACGCAGGCTGTACCAGGACATGCCGAGAGCCGACAGCATGGTCAACTGCGCTTCGGCCTTCTTGTCGACGGGGCCCTCATCGGCGAAGCCCGTGAGGATAACCTCAGGAGGGGCGGACATAGCAGACATGAGGAATGACTCCCGGCTCAGGATGGATACAGAGTTTGTGGGCGCAACTCCCATGGCCGCGCCCAGGGCAATATAACCGGGGTACCCTGACAGGTCACGCCGGCTCCGCCGTTACATCCGGACCCGTATATCAGTCGAGCAGTTCTGCCCGGCCCGAGGTGACATCACGAAGACGAATGATCATGGCGTCGACGCCCTGCTCCGGACCGCAAAGGCGCACCGTGGCATGCTCGGCAAAGATTTCGTCGATGATCTCCACCGCATTGTCCGGATCTTCCTCGGCAGCACGCCGCAGCGACTCGCGACAGACGTCGTAGCGGTCATAGGGCAGCCGCATGGCGACGGTCTTCGTCTGCACGCGGCGCACGGTCGGGGTCGCTGCCAGGACCTCCTGCGCTGCCCTGGTGTAGGCCCGTACAAGGCCCCCCGTACCCAGTTTGGTGCCCCCGAACCAGCGACTGACGACGACGATGAGATCTCCCAGACCGGCGCCCTGCACAACGGCCAGCAGCGGACGTCCTGCCGTTCCGGAAGGCTCGCCATCGTCACTCATGCCATGGGTGACGGAGGCCCCGTGGCCCACAGCGAAGGCATAGACATGATGCGAGGCGTCGGCGTAGCGCTGGCGTATGTCCTGCAGATAGGCCCGCGCCTCGACCACCGACTCGACACAGGCGCAGATCCCCAGAAAACGCGAGCCGCGATCGGTGATCTGCGCCGATGTTTCGGCAGCGGGAATCAGGTAACCGGTAGCCACGTCGGCAGCAGAGCATCCCTCAGGGAAACTCGTCGTCCTCCTCGTCGATGCGGAACCCTGGGGCCAGGTTCTCAAAACTGGCGCTCTCCTTGTTCCACATCAGGTGCACAGATCCCGTAGGTCCGTTGCGCTGCTTGCCGATGATGATCTCCGCCGTGCCTTCCTGACTGGCGCCATCGGCGGCTTTCAGACCGTAGAGATCCGGGCGATAGATGAACATGACGACATCGGCATCCTGCTCGATCGAACCGGACTCACGCAGATCGGACAACTGCGGTCGCTTGTCAGAACGTGTCTCAGCGGCACGCGACAGCTGTGACAGGGCCAGCACCGGCACGTTCAGCTCTTTGGCCAAGCCCTTCAAGCCGCGGGAGATGCGCGACACTTCCTGCTCACGGCTCTGCGTGTTTTCATGGGATGTCATCAGTTGCAGATAGTCGATGACGACGATGCCCACACCATGGTCGCGCTGCAGCCGTCGCGCTTTGGCGCGGGCCTCCAGCACCGTGATTCCAGCCGTATCATCGATGTGGATGGGGGCCTGGGCGAGGCGACCGACATTCTTCGTCAAGTGGACCCAGTCCTCCTCGTTCAGCCGCCCCGTACGCAACTTGTGCAGGTCGATGCCCGTCTGGATACACAGCAGTCGCTGCGCCAGTTGCAGCTTCGACATTTCCAGGCTGAAGAAGGCGACACCGACGCCGTGATCGACGGCGGCTCGGCAGCACATGGACAGGGACAGTGCGGTCTTACCGACACTTGGGCGAGCGGCCAGGATGATCAGATCGCTGTTCTGGAAGCCCGAGGTCATATCGTTGAGGTCGGTATACCCCGTATTGACCCCAGAGACAGCACTCGTCTGATTGCGGGCTCTCTCGATGTGTTCGAAGGTCTCCTGCAGCACCGTCTCGATCGACTCGAAGCCCTGCGTCAGTCTCTTCTCGGACAGGGCGAAGATGCGCCCTTCCGACCAGTCGATCAGTTCGTGAACGTCCGACTTGCCTTCGTAGGCACGGCTGGAAATCTCAGATGAGGCCTCGATCAGGCCGCGGCTCAGGCCCCGCTCGACGATAATCTTGGCGTGATACTCGATGTTGGCGGCGGAAGCGACGCCCGCTGCCAGTTCGGCCAGATAGACGACGCCCCCGGCTTCCTCGAGCTGCCCCCGACGTTTCAGCTCCTCGCTCACCGTGAGCTGATCCACAGCCTGGTTCTGCTCGTAAAGCGAGATCATGGCCGTGTAGATGCGGCCATGAGGCCGGTGGTAGAAGGCCTCCTCTTCCAGCAGTTCGACAGCCCGGCCTACGGCGCGGCCATCGATCAGCATGGCACCCAGGACCGCCCGTTCCACCTCGACGGCCTGCGGCGGCATACGATCCAGCAGGGAGCGGTCTGTTGCTGGCCCTCCCCCCTGACCACCCTGTGATACCGGGGGCGGACCGTAGTCTCGACCGTAGTCCCCACCGTCGGGGCCGTTGCCTTGTGGTCCGTTCATCGCCTCACAGCTCCATGCCATCGTGCAGCTTGCGTACCCACTTCACATCCTCCCAGGCGGCCCGCTTGTAATCAGCATTGCGCAACAGCGCCGCCGGATGATACGTGACCACCAGGGCAATCCCCTGATACTGGTGCAACTTGCCACGCAATCTGGACAACGGTGCATCGGTCTTCAGCAGCGCGTGTGCGGCGTGTCGACCCAGACAACAGATGACGCGCGGCTGCACCAGTTCAATCTGACGTTGCAGGTAAGGTTCGCAGCTGGCGACCTCGTCAGGCTGCGGATCACGGTTGTTGGGTGGTCGACACTTGAGCACGTTGCAGATGTAGACGTCCTCACGGGACAGCTTCATAGCGCCAATGATCTTGGTCAGCAACTCGCCAGCGGCACCCACAAAAGGCAGCCCCTGGCGATCCTCCTCCTGGCCCGGTGCTTCGCCGACAAACATGATGTCGGCTGTGGGATTGCCCGAGCCGAAGACGAAGCGCGTCCGTGTCGTTCCCAGTGGACAGCGGACGCATTCGCAGATCTGCTGATGGAATGTCTCCAAGTCGGCCACATCTGTGGTGTCGGCCACATCAGCGACAAAGACCGCCTCAGACGCTCCAGCCGGGACCTGCACGAACGCTGCCTCAGGAACCATAACCTCTTCGGGGACAATGAAATAACGCCCCTCAAAAGCGAGCAGGTCATCGAGACTGCGGCGAATGTCACGCAGGGTCGCGTCGAAGTCGGTATCGGGTGGATTTTCGGCCATAGGGGCCGTGAAAATGCCGGGAGCGCTGCTGCCAGTCAACCTTTGGGTCGGCGGACCAGGCCTTGCACCACGGCATCCAGGATGTGGTCGGCTACGTCGTCCTTGCTCAGCAATGGCAATTGCGTCTCGTTGTCCGACGCATCAATCAAGGTCACCAGATTCGTTTCGGTACCGAAACCGGCGCCGGGATCGGTCAGATTGTTGAGCACAATGAGGTCGGCATTTTTGCGCGCCCGCTTGTCACGGGCCCGAGCGGGGCCGTCCTCCGTCTCCATGGCGAAGGCGACAACGATACGGTCCCCCTTGTCGGCGCCAAGAATGGCGGCAATGTCGGGGTTCTCAACCAGTTCGATGGACAGGGTCGCCCCACTGCGCTTGAGTTTCTGCGACGCTACCGATTGCGCCCGATAGTCGGACACGGCGGCAGCCATAATCACCGCATCTGCTGCGACGAAGGCTGCCGTCGTCGCAGCCAGCATGTCGCGTGTCGACCGCACAGGCGTGACTTCCACCCCCATCGGCGGGGGCAGATTCGTCGGTCCCGTGATCAGGTGTACTGCGGCACCACGAGCGTGAGCCCGGCGCGCCATGGCGTAGCCCATCTTGCCGGTGGAGCGGTTCGTCAGGAAACGGACCGGATCGAGATCTTCCACGGTTGGACCGGCGGTGACGACAATTTTCCGACCCGCCAGATCACCTGTGGCAGGCGCGTCGCTATTGGACCTGTCGAGGAGATCGACAACGGCCTCCACAATACGCTCCGGCGCTGCCATGCGCCCCTTGCCCGATGCCCCGGAGGCGAGATACCCCGTTTCGGGTTCCACCCAGCCGACGGAACCGCGCAGCGTTTCGATGCTGGACCGCACCCGGGGTGCCTTCAGCATCTGTTCTTCCATCGCCGGCACAAGCAGGACAGGTGCCGAGCAGGCGAGGTAAATCGTCGTCGGCAGGTCATCGGCAATGCCCGCCGCCAGCTTGCCCAGGAGGTTTGCTGTGGCCGGTGCGATGAGGAACAGGTCTGCCCACTGGGCCAGCCCTACGTGCAGCACCGGGTACTCCGCTGTGGCGGCAAACAGATCGCTATGCACGGGATGTCCGGAGAGCACGGCAAGGGTCGTGTCGGTGACAAACTCTGCGGCGCTGCGTGTGCGCACGACCCGCACCTGCGCTCCTTCCTCCTGCAACAGACGCAGGATGAGGGGTGCCTTGTAGGCGGCAATACCGCCGGTGACACCAAGCAGGATGCGACGGCCAGAGAGTCTCATGGCGACACCATACGCGCGAGGGCCGCCAACACCTGGGCCTGCAACTCGTCTGGGGCGGCGGCGCCGGAATCGAGAACGAGATCGTAAATGGACGTATCGGTGAGATCGATCTCATGGTGCAGGGCGTAGCGCAGGCGCTCCGAGTCCTCCCGCTCGAGGATCGCCGCCACCGCCTGCGGCAGGTCCTGATCATCACGTGATGACACCCGGCGGGCGCGCGTCTCCGTGTCCGCATGGATCCACACCTTGAGCGCCGGCAGCTGACGCCGATGCACCATCCAACCCATCAGTCGCCCCTCGAGCACACAACCGGACTCTGCCCCGCAGGCCATCTCCACCATGCGCGCATCGAGCTGTCGATCGATGGTCGCATCCGCCTCGGCGCGGCGGCCGTACTCTGCCAGGGATACACCGGCTTCCTGCGCCATCTGGCGAAAGACCTGACCTGTGTTGAGATAGACCCACCCCTTTTGCGCAGACAACGCCTTGCTCAGCGTGCTGGTGCCGCTGCCGGGGAGACCACTGATGGTGATGAGTCGCATCTTCGGATGGCGGACCTAGGCCAGATTCTGCACCTGTTCGCGCAGACGTTCGACTTCTTCCTTGACGTCCACGGCGTGATGGATGATGGCGCTGTCTGCAGACTTCGACGATATCGTGTTGATCTCTCGGTGCATTTCCTGCAACAGAAAATTCAACCTGCGACCGACTTCCCCACCTTTGTCCAGCGCCTCGAAAAATTGCTCGAGATGACTGCGGAAGCGGACGATTTCTTCGGTGATGTCACCACGTTCGGCAATGAGCACAACCTCTGTCGCGAGCCGATCCTCGTTGACCTCTCCCGGGCGCAGCAACGCGTCAACCTTTTCCCGCAGACGCTGACGCACCGCTTCGCGCCCGCCCGCCG
>CALFPI010000675.1 GCA_937919035.1 uncultured Gemmatimonadaceae bacterium | reverse complement strand
CCAGGCGATATCTTCGTTGGCGCCGGACTGACCCGGAGCAAGGTCGATGGCCAGCCCTCCGGCACTCAGATTGACAACGCGGGCATGGACTCGGGGCGCGGCGGCCAGACGTGCTTGTTCGCTGGCGCGGGCCGAGGCAGGATCGACTTCAGCACGAGTGTCGTCGACGCGTATGCCCCTGGCCTCTGTCTGGTCCAGCAGATTGATCGCCGCTTCGCTGTGTACCCCGGCGATCCCTGCTTCAGGCTCATCGCTGAGAGCCAGGAGGAGAAAGTCTGCCGGGAAGTCGACGTCGATCCGGTAGAAACCACGATTCTGCTCGCGTTCGACCCGGGTGTGATGCACTTCGATGCTGTGTTCCGTGCGTGATCGACGGATCACCGATGTGAGGAAGCTGTATTCGGTGTCTCCTTCCCGCCAGAAACGGGCCGTCAGTGCCTCTCCGGGACGCAGTTCCTGTTCGACCCGGCCCGCTTCCCGCAGCACGGGGGCCAGAGTGAGCGATGCTTCGTCCCGTTCCAGGACCAGCCACGCGAACAGAGCCTCCTCTGCATCAGAGTCTGCATGGGCGCCGATCATGACCGTCTGTCCCCGATCGATCTGGCGGGTCGACGAGAGGGACTGATCAAGATCAAGCGTGTCGAAGCCGAGGGCTGTGCGGATCTGGCTGATGGCGGCAAGTTCCGGATGCTGCGCCTGACGCGCCGTGATCGCATCGGCATAGGCCCCGACCTGCCGATCGAATACTTGAGGAGAGGACAACAGGCGGGGTGGTGACTTCATGCGCTGCTTGCGTGCGATCTGGTGGAGAAAGGTGGTCTGGGAAGCAGTGAGTCCGGCAGCTTTCGCCGCATCCTGAAACTCGGCAAGGCGCTGCCGGCGATGGTGGATCCAGCGCATGATGTACAACGCCAGCAACACAGCAATGCCGATCCACAACAGGTACCACACGGCCTGGCTGAAAAGTGTGGGTTCCGCCGTCCGGGGTCGCAGATGGTGCAGGATGTCGCGTAGCTGATTGTCGCCGTTCACGGCAGGGATTCCGTTGTCGCGGGGAAGCTGCGGAGCGTGGCTGGAATGGCCGCAAAGGCTTTAAGTGCTTGGCGGAGTTGTTCTTATATACGGTCGATACGGCTCACAGTCAACCACTGTGCTGTTCAGACACTGCGCTGTTCAGATGTCGTTGACCGAGTTGTCTTCCGGATGGCGGCGCATGGTGCGCTGGCGCCATTCGGTCTGCCGATGTGCCGCCAGTCCTTCCGGGTCGATCTCGATACCGAGACCTGGCCCCTGGGGAATGCGGACGAAGCCATCCTCGAAGATCAGGGGCTCGGTAAAAAGTCCGTCACCAGCACCGCCGCCATACTCCTGAATGAGAAAGTTGGGTGTACCCGCCATGGCGTGCAGAGAGGCGACGACACCCACCGCGTCCGCCGCCGAATGGGGCGCCATAGCCATGTAGTGGATCTCGGCGAGGGCGGCAATCTTCTTCATCTCCAGAATGCCGCCGCAATGGCGTATGTCCGGCTGCAGAATCGCCGCCGCCTTCTTCTCGCAGATCTCACGGAAGCCCCAGCGTGTGGTGTTGCGTTCCCCGGTGGCGATGGGGATGTGCGTCGAACGCGAGATATCCAGCAGGGCGTCGACGTTCTCCGGGTGTGTTGGTTCCTCGACAAAGAGCGGCTGTACAGCTTCCAGCTCGTGCAGCAGAATTTTCGCCATCGCCGGACTTACTGCGCGATGGAAGTCAATCGCTATATCTATCTCTGGCCCAACGGCTTGTCGGACTGCTTCGACGCGTTCGACGATGCGTCTCGTCGTCGCCGGCGTGTCGACGAACCGCACGGGATCGGGGAATGGTGTCATCTTCACGGCGCCGAAACCGCGGGCCACAGCGGCGCAGGCGTTGTCGGCGTAGCGACCCGGTTCCGGGCCACCAATTCCCGCATAGACGCGGATGCGATCACGCACCGTGCCGCCCAACAGGCGCCACACGGGCGCATCCAGGGACTTGCCAAGGATATCGAGACAGGCCATCTCCAGTCCGCTCAGTGCCGACAGCAGGATCGGCATCTGCCGGCTGTACGAGGAGCGGAACAGGACCTGCCAGTGGTCCTCGATCTGCCGCGGGTCGCGCCCCACCAGGTATTCGGCCATGTCGAGCAAGGCGCGCTCAACGGTGCGGCCATGCTCGTAGTTCATGGGTGAACCCAGTCCGACGAGGCCCTCGTCGGTGTGGACCTGCAGCAGGAGTCCCCGATTTTTCAGGGGTGTCACATCAAGGCTGGTGATCTTCATGGGCGCCGGTCATTCTCCGAGGAGTGTCAGAACTTCGTCGCGGTGTGGGATCGAGGCACGCGCCCCGTGGCGGGTGACACAGATGCCGGCAGCCACCGCGGCCCGGCGCAGACAGTCCTCAGGGCCGAGCCCCCCGATTCGGGCCGCCAGAAAGTAGCCGATGAACGTGTCTCCCGCCGCTGTCGTATCGAGGACCGGACCCGGTTGCACGGCCGTTACCCGGGTCCGGCCCCCATGACTATGAAACAGGGCACCTGCCTCGCCGAGTGTCAGCAGGATCTCAGCCTGTGGCCAACGTCGACACAGTGTGTCGAGCAGGTCATGCGGAGGGGCCGTGGCTGGCAGGACCGCCAGACCTGCCGCCTCCATCTGATTGACGATCAGCAGATCGACCAGATGCAGCGGCCATTGGAGGATGTCTGTTGAGAAGGGGGCCGGGTTCAGACACACCTGCAGGTTTCTGGATTTCGCCTGGTGTATAATGGAAGGTGAACTATTTATTTCATTCTGTAACAACAAGATACGTGATGATATATATCCTGAGAACGCTGTCTCGATCTGCGCGTCGCTGATCTGTTGATTGGTGCCTGGGTACAGGAAGATTGCATTTTCGCCCCCCGTGCTTTCCACCTGGATCACGGCGTGACCTGTGTGGCAGGTGGGGTCCACGACAATGCCCGAGACGTCGACGCCGAGTTCGCCCAGGCCGTCCCGCAGCCACACGCCATCCTCACCAACGCGCCCGCAATGACGCACGGGAGCACCGGCCAGAGCCAGGGCGGCGGATTGGTTCGCCCCTTTGCCACCGGCAAATACCTCGTAGCCCTTGCCAGCCAGGGTCTCACCGGGCCGCACGACATGATCGACCTGGTAGACGTGGTCGATGTTCAGCGAGCCGAAATTCAGCACTCCGGCGGACCCATCCACCGGGGCAGGCGTGATCATGGATTCAGTGCGATGCCGAGTTCCATCGCCGCTCCCGTCTGCAACAGCGTCATATCGCTGGACAGGTCGATGAACTGGAAACCCTCACGGATGCGACGTCGGGCGGTGTCGCCATCGGCCACAGGAATACCGGAGGGCTTGCCGGCGCGGGCACAGCCTTCGCGGAAGCTCTGCAGGGCCGCCTCGTGCTCATCACTTCCCGGGGCAACACCCATGGACGCTGCCAGATCCGTTGGACCGAGGAAACCGATATCAACGTCAGCAATCCGTGTGATCGCC
>CALFPI010000674.1 GCA_937919035.1 uncultured Gemmatimonadaceae bacterium | reverse complement strand
TGGCGGACTGGCGGGGGCAAAACTGTACTTCGTTCTCTTTGAGCTGCACGCCTACCTGACCTGGGGCGAGACGTTGCGCAGCCTGTTTTCCGGCAGTGGCCTGACCTTCCATGGGGGGTTCGTTGTGGCCGCTCTGTCGGTGCTGTGGACGATCGCCCGCCGGGGCGCGCCACTGGCGGTTACGGCTGATGCCTGTGGCATGGCACTGACGATCGGCTACGCTCTCGGTCGCATCGGCTGCCAACTGGCAGGGGATGGCGACTACGGCATCCCTACGGATCTGCCCTGGGGCATGGCCTACCCCAACGGGGTCGTGCCGACGACACAGATCGTCCATCCGGCGCCTGTGTATGAAACCCTCATGGGTCTGGCAATCTTCGGTTTGCTCTGGTCGACACGACGTGCCCTGGGGGCCTATCGTCCTGGGCTGCTGTTCTGCCTGTATCTGATCTTCACGGGAATCGCCCGTTTCAGCGTGGAGACCATCCGTCTCAACCCGGAGGTCATCTTCGGATTCACCGGGGCTCAACTGTTCAGTATTGGCATCATGATCACGGGCGTCGGCCTTGGCGTCCGCCTCCTCACGTATCGGCAAGGAGCCAGAGTTCCAGGTGAATGAGAAGACCCGCTACCCGCGCGTGTCAGCCTTCAAGAAACCGGCCGACCTGCGCGCCCATTGTGCCAGCCTGGGTATCGATATTCCGTGTGACGACGAGATCCTCACCGCACCCGAATCGCCACTGTCGGCCTCGATCGACGCAGGCGGCGGACTCACCATCGGCAATCGCTACGCGATTCATCCGATGGAGGGGTGGGACGGGACCACGGACGGCATGCCGACGGACAATGTGCGGCGCCGCTGGCACAATTTCGGCATCTCGGGTGCCAAATTGATCTGGGGTGGGGAAGCGTGTGCCGTGACACCCGAAGGACGGGCCAATCCGAATCAGCTGATGTGTCGCACTGAGACGGAAGCCGGCATCGTTGAGTTGCACGACCTGCTGGTGGCGGCCCATAAAGAGCGATTCGCCTCGACGGAGGGTCTTGTTGTTGGCCTGCAGTTGACCCACTCGGGCCGTTTCTGCCGACCCTTTCGCAAGGACCGACTCGAACCGGCCATCGTCTATCGCCATCCGATCCTGGATCGAAAGTTCGGCATCGGCGCCGACGATGATGTCATTATCAGTGATGCAGAGCTCGAGAGGTTGATCGAGCTCTATGTGGCGGGGGCACGGATTGCACGCGACGCTGGTTTTCACTTCGTCGATGTCAAACACTGCCATGGGTATCTGGCCCACGAGCTGCTGTCCGGCTTCACTCGGGAAGGACAGTTCGGCGGCTCCTTTGATGGCAGGACCCAGTTCCTGCGTCGAATCGTTGCCGGTATTCGTGCCGATCAGGGGGCGGATGCGATCGCCATCGGCGTGCGCCTGTCAGCCTTTGACTGGGTGCCGTTTCACCCCGACCCCGAGGGTGCTGAGGGTGGCAAGTTGGGTCCGGGCATTCCCGAACCCACGCAAGATTGCCTGCCGTACCGCTACGGCTTTGGCACCGATCCTGCCGATCCGGTCTCCTGGGATCTGTCAGAGACTTTTCAGTTTCTGCAGTTGCTCGCCGATCTCGACATTCGCCTGGTGAATCTGACCTGCGGCAGTCCCTACTACAACCCACACATCCAGCGGCCGGCTCTGTTTCCTCCATCCGATGGCTATCAACCGCCGGAGGATCCCCTCGTCGGCGTCGCCCGGCAGCTGTCGATGGTCGCGCAGGTGAAAGAGCGTTTTGGTGATGAACTGGTGATCCTGGGCTCGGGCTACTCCTATTTGCAGGAGTATCTGCCACACGTGGCACAGGCCCTCGTGCGTCAGGGCAAGGTCGATCTGGCCGGACTCGGGCGCATGGTCTTGTCCTATCCGGAATTGCCCGCCGACAGTCTGTCCACGGGCAAACTGACACGCAAGAAGATCTGCCGCACCTTTTCTGACTGCACGACGGCCCCGCGAAAGGGCATGATTTCGGGCTGTTTCCCGCTGGATCCGTACTACAAGGATCTGCCGGAGGCAGCGACCTTGAAACAGATCAAAGCGACGATGGGAGCCGAGTGATGGGTACGAACGAAACGATTGGTGGTGGCGGATTTCATCACGTCGCCATTCGTGTACACGACTTCGATGCCAGTGTCAGATTCTACGGCGAGACCCTTGGTTTCCAGGAAAAGATCGCCTGGGGCGAAGGGGACAAGCGGGCGATCATGATGGATACGGGGGACGGCAACTACATCGAGATCTTTGCCGGCGGCACGCAGGGCCCCAAAGCAGAGGGCACAATCCTGCACTTCGCGATCCGTACCAACGATTGTGATGCGGCGCTGGAGCGTGCCCGCGCCGCCGGCGTCGAGGTGACCACGGAACCGACCAGTCTTGATATCCCCAGTCGCCCCGGACCGACGCCGGTACGCATCGCGTTTTTCAAGGGACCTGACGGGGAGGTCGTTGAGCTATTTCAGAATGAGGCAACCTGATGCATGATGGCTGGTTCGTCGAAGACACCACGCATGGCCCCGTGCAGGTCGACACTTTTGATCCGTCACGGCCACATGAGGGCAAAGTACTCGGCATCGTGCAGGCGCACGCCGACGATATGCCATTGTGCTCCGGCGGCCTCGTCGCCAAACTCGTCGCCGAAGGCTACAAGGCGTTCATCATTCAGACGACGAACGATGAAAAGTGTGGCGCTGGCACAATTGCTGATGCCATCAAGAGCAATGAGGTCGATGTCGAGGCCCTGGCCAACAGCCTTGGTATCGACGATGTCTTCAATCTGGGATATCGCAATCACCGACAGGACGAAAACTCGATCATTGAGCAACGCTGCCGGCTGATTTTTCTGTTCCGACATCTGCGGGTCGATACGGTGATGAGTTTCCATCCCTGGGCCAGATGGGAGGAAAACCCCGACCACTATATCACTGGCTATGCGGTGGAGTCGGCCTGCTGGATCGCAGGGGCAGCCAAGAGTTTTCCCGAGCAGGTGCAGGCCGGCATCCCGGCACACGGTGTCAAGGACAAGTACTACTGGGTCATGCGACCCGGATCACCCTACAACCACGTTACCGACATCTCGCCGTTTCTCGACAAGAAGATCGAGTCCATGGCGACCAACAAGTCCCAGGGCCCGGCAGGAGCGCACGGTAGCATGCTGAAAGCCCGCCTCGCCGGAGAAGGGCTCAGGCTGCCAGAGCTTGGTGAGGATGACGAGACGGCGGATCGCCAGTACATCCGGCTCTTTGGCCTGGAAGAGAACAAGCGCATGGGCGCACCCTACGGTCTGGAATACGCCGAGTATCACTACTACTTCCCGCCGGGTGGGACGTTCCCCTCCATGCGCGTGGCGGAGCGGATCGACGACTACGTGAAGGCACATGCCGTGAAGGCCTGACCAGCGGTAGTGAAGATGTCGAGCCATCAGCGCCTGACTGTCCTGCTGGCTGTAGTGCTCTCTGCCACGGCGGCACCTGCTGCGG